>NZ_PCZU01000238.1:0-10089 GCF_002887785.1 Rhodococcus sp. ENV425 | reverse complement strand
GTCGAAGCACAGGCATGAGGTCCGACCGGGCCCGACACCGCGCGGGCCCGGTTTGACCCTGGCAGTCACCTTCCCGTAATCTTGGTCAGTCGCTACTCGGCGATACGGCCCTGCTGCGCCCGATGCGGGAAGGTGGCGGGCCCCGAGTCAGCAACCACACCAGACCAGTCGCGTTGCACACCGTGGCGCGAGCACGTTCGAACTAGCAAGGGGTAGCCGTCCGATGGCAACGTACGCGATCGTCAAGACCGGCGGTAAGCAGTACAAGGTCGCTGAGGGCGATCTCGTCAAGGTCGAGAAGATCGAGGGTGAGCCCGGCACTGCTGTCTCGCTTGCTCCGGTCCTCGTCGTCGACGGAGCCGAGCTGACCACCGACGCCGACAAGCTGGCGAAGGTCACGGTCACCGGCGAGATCGTCGAGCACACCAAGGGCCCGAAGATCCGCATCCACAAGTTCAAGAACAAGACCGGCTACCACAAGCGCCAGGGTCACCGTCAGAAGCTGACGGTCCTGAAGGTCACCGGCATCAAGTAATTCGGGCTTCCGCTTCAAACCCCAGGAGGGTTCGTCATGGCACACAAGAAGGGCGCATCCAGCTCCCGTAACGGTCGCGATTCGAACGCCCAGCGTCTCGGCGTCAAGCGCTTCGGCGGCCAGGCCGTCAACGCGGGTGAGATCCTGGTGCGCCAGCGCGGCACCCACTTCCACCCCGGCGTGAACGTCGGCCGTGGCGGCGACGACACGCTGTTCGCCCTCGCTGCCGGTGCCGTCGAGTTCGGCACCAAGCGTGGTCGCAAGACGGTCAACATCGTTCCGGTCGCGGCAGACGCCTGATCTGCCGTCCGAATCGGACACCGCGGAGGTTCCCTTCGCACATACTCCCAGTAGGGGCGGACCAGGGTCGCACACCCGGGTCCGCCCCTACTGTTTTCGGGACGACCGGTAGCGGTCGTTCCGGCACAACTCCGGTAATCCCGGCACAGTGGGGCTACCGGTCGACACAACAGTTCCACCATTCGACGGAGGTCCACCCCATGTCCCGCTTCATCGACCGGGTGGTGCTGCACGTCACCGCCGGCAAGGGTGGTAACGGCTGCGCCTCCGTCCATCGCGAGAAGTTCAAGCCGCTCGGCGGCCCCGACGGCGGGAACGGCGGCAACGGCGGCAACGTCGTGCTCGAGGTGGACGAGGGGGTCCACACCCTCCTCGACTTCCACTTCCACCAGCACGCGAAAGCCACGAACGGCACGCAGGGCGCGGGCAGCAACCGCGACGGCGCCAACGGCGGCGACCTCGTGCTCAAGGTGCCCGACGGCACCGTCGTGCTCGACAAGGACGGCCGGATCTTGGCCGACATGGTCGGCGCCGGCACTCGCTTCGTCGCCGCCCACGGTGGCCGCGGCGGCCTCGGCAACGCGGCCCTGGCGTCGAAGGCCCGCAAGGCCCCCGGCTTCGCCCTGCTCGGCGAGGAGGGGGAGGAGCGCGACCTCGTCCTCGAACTCAAGTCCGTCGCCGACGTCGGGCTGGTCGGGTTCCCGTCCGCCGGCAAGTCCTCGCTGGTGTCGGTGCTCTCCGCGGCCAAGCCGAAGATCGCCGACTACCCGTTCACCACCCTCGTTCCCAACCTCGGGGTCGTGCAGTCGGGCGACACCACGTTCACCGTCGCCGACGTGCCGGGCCTGATCCCCGGCGCCAGCCAGGGCCGCGGTCTCGGCCTGGACTTCCTGCGTCACCTCGAGCGCTGCGCCGTGCTCGCGCACGTCGTCGACTGCGCGACGCTCGAGCCGGGGCGCGATCCCGTCTCCGACATCGACGCACTCGAGGCCGAGCTGGCCGCCTACCAGCCGGCGTTGTCCGGCGACAGCAGCCTGGGCGACCTCGCCGATCGTCCCCGCATCGTCATCCTCAACAAGGTCGACGTGCCGGACGCCGCGGAACTCGCCGATTTCGTCACCCCCGAGCTCGAGGAGCGGGGCTGGCCGGTGTTCCGGATCTCCGCCGTCAGCCGGGAAGGGCTGCGGCCGCTGACCTTCGCGTTGGCGCGGATGGTGGAGGAGTACCGGCAGGCGCATCCGCCGGCCGCGCCGCGGCGGCCGGTCATCCGGCCCGTCGCCGTCGACGAGACCGGCTTCAGCGTCGTCGCCGACCCCGAGACGCCGGGTGGCTTCATCGTGCGCGGCACCCGGCCCGAGCGCTGGGTGCGTCAGACGGCGTTCGACAACGACGAGGCCGTCGGCTACCTCGCGGATCGGCTCGCCCGCCTCGGTGTCGAGGACGAACTCGTCAAGCAGGGCGCCGAACCGGGTGCCTCCGTCACCATCGGCGACGTCTCGTTCGAGTGGGAGCCGCAGACCCAGGCCGGCGTGGACGTCGTGCCCACCGGCCGGGGCACCGACGCCCGCCTCGACCAGGTCGATCGGGTCGGCGCCGCCGAACGCCGCCACGCCAAGCGGGTCCGCCGCGGTCTCGCGACCGACGACGACGAGTTCTGACCACTGCACCTCGAGCCCAGAAGCAGGAGATCGTGAGCGATACCCGGGAGGCCGTCGCCGGCGCGCGCCGCGTCGTGGTGAAGATCGGCTCGTCCGCCATCACCAGCCTGGTCGGCGGCCTCGACCGGGACCGCCTCGACTGCCTGGTCGACGCTCTCGAAGAGCGCATGCGCTCCGGCTCGGACGTCGTGGTGGTGTCCTCCGGCGCGGTCGGCGCCGGCCTCGCCCCGCTGGGCCTGACCATCCGGCCCCGCGACCTGGCCACCAAGCAGGCCGCGGCCAGCGTCGGACAGCTTGCCCTGGCCCACGCGTGGGGCACCTCCTTCGCCCGATACGGCCGCACCGTCGGGCAGGTGCTGCTCACGGCCGACGACATCGCGCGGCGCACCCAGCACCGCAATGCCCAGCGCACCCTCGACCGGCTGCGCGCGCTGCACGCCGTGCCCGTGGTCAACGAGAACGACACCGTCGCGACCGCCGAGCTGCGGTTCGGCGACAACGATCGCCTCGCCGCGCTCGTCGCGCACCTCGTCGGCGCCGACGCGCTGATCCTGCTCTCCGACGTCGACGGCCTCTACGACGGCGATCCCCGTAAGGGCGACGCCCACCTCATCGCGGAGGTGACGAGCCCGGAGGACCTCGACGGCGTCGTCGCCGGGTCCGGGGGCGCCCTCGGCACGGGCGGTATGGCGTCGAAGCTGTCCGCCGCGCGCCTGGCCGCGGATTCGGGTGTGCCGGTGCTGCTCACCGCCGCGTCGCAGGCCGACCGTGCCCTCGGTGCCGCGGACGTGGGCACCGCGTTCGCGGCCCGGCCCGACCGGATGTCGGCGCGGCGTTTCTGGGTGCGGCACGCCGCCGACACCCACGGCACCCTGCACCTGGACGCGGGCGCGGTACGGGCGGTGGTGGAACGGCGCCGCTCGCTGCTCGCGGCGGGCATCACGGGAATGAGCGGGCGCTTCCACGGTGGGGACGTGGTGGCGCTGGTCGGTCCCGACGGCCGCACGGTGGGGCGCGGCGTGGTGGCCTACGATGCCGCCGAGCTGGACTGGATGATCGGGTTCTCCACGCGGCAGCTGCCGGCGGACCTGCAGCGGCCGGTGGTGCACGCGGACGATCTCGTGACGCTGTAGGCGCGGGCGGTCACCGGCCGGAGGTGGCCGCCGGTGCCGCGGTGACCAGGGCCGTGAGCACCTCCGAGCAGCCCGCGTCGACCTTCACGGTGGCGAGGGGATCGCCGCGCGTGACGCCACGGTTGACCACGGCCACCGGCATGCGGCGCTTGGCGGCGTGCCGCACGAACCGCAACCCGGACATCACCGTCAGGGAACTGCCGACCACGAGCAGGGCATCCGCCTCGTCGACGAGCGCGAAGGCGCGCTCCACGCGCTCGCGTGGCACCGATTCACCGAAGTAGACGATGTCCGGCTTGAGCATCCCCCCGCACCGCTCGCAGTCCACCATGCGGAAGCTGCCGGTGTCGTCGACGACCGCGTCGGCGTCCGGCGCCACCTCGAGACCCGTCGTCCCCCGAACCCGTTCGAGGAAGCCCGGATTGGCGGCGGTGAGCCGCTCGGCGAGGGTGAAGCGCGAGATCCGGAGGTCGCACGCCAGGCAGCGCACCTGCGCGTAGCAGCCGTGCAGGTCGATCACCCGCCGGCTCCCGGCCTTGGTGTGCAGCAGGTCCACGTTCTGGGTCAGGACGCCCAGGACGGTGCCGCGGCGTTCGAGCGCGGCGAGGGCGCGGTGCCCGGCGTTCGGCCGTGCGGAGTCCATGTGCCGCCACCCGACATGGTTGCGCGCCCAGTAGCGGCGCCGGAATTCCGGATCCCCGACGAACTGCTGATAGGTCATCGGGTTGCGGGGTGGCGCGCCGGGGCTGCGGTAGTCCGGGATGCCGGAGTCGGTCGAGATGCCCGCGCCGGTGAGCACGCACAACCGCCGGCCGTCGAGCAGGTGGTGTAGCGGTTCGATCACCCCGTCCAGGGTAGCGGCGTGTCAGTACCCGGCGCTCGGGTCGACGACCGCGGCGAGATCGAGGCCGGCCGCGAAGCGCGTGACGTTCTCGGTCACGTGCTCGGCGAACGCGGGGATGCGCAGCGCCGGGGGATTGGAGTCGTGCGGGGTGATCATGGCGTTGCGCAGCGACCACAGCGGGTGCCCGTCCGGCAGCGGTTCCGGGTCCGTGACGTCCAGGCCGGCGCCCGCGATGACGCGGCGGCTCAGGGCGTCCACCAGCGCGTCGGTGTCGACGAGGCTGCCGCGGGCAACGTTGATCACCCAGGCGGTCGGCTTCATCGCGGCCAGCTCGTCGGCGCCCACCAGTTGCTCGGTCTCGGCCGTGGCGGGGGCGGCGATCACGAAATGGTCTGCGCGGGGCCATACTTCGTCGATCCGTGCGACGGGGACCGTCTCCACGGCGCCCGGGACGGGGCGGCCGCTGCGGGTGACCGCGAGCGCCTGGGCGCCGAGCGAACCGAGCATGGGGATCAGGGCCCGGCCGATGCCACCCGCGCCGATGATCCCGACGGTGGCGCCGCGCAGGGTGCCCAGCTGGGGGTAGAACACGCTCGGCGTCCACGACGTGGCCGCCAGGTGGTCGGGCAGCGCCCGCACGCCGGCGAGCAGCAGCATGAGCGCGTGTTCGGCGACCGTCGCGGCGAACGCCCCGGCGGCCGACGTCCACGTCACCTGGGGGTGAGCGCGGATGACGCCGGCGTCGAACCAGTCCTCCACGCCGGCGGCGGGCAGCTGAACCCACCGCACCGACGCCGGCAGCACCGCGGGGAACTCGTCCGGTCCGGCGGTCCAGACCACCGCGTCCGGGCGGTCGTCGAACCCGCACACGCGACCGCCGCCAGCCCCGATCGCCCGGTCGAACACGATGTCCGGGGCGGGGCCGACGGCGATGCGCGGCTGTCGCTCGTAGGTCATGGCTCCGACTCTAGGCGCGAACGCCCGGCCGGTCACTCGCTGCGGGCACTCAGACGACCTCGACGAGGGGGTACACGCCGTTCTCGTCGTGGACTTCCCGGCCGGTGACCGGCGGGTTGAACACGCAGAACATGCGCATCCGGGTGTCCGGCTCGACGCGGTGCCGCTCATGGCCGTTGAGCAGGTACATCGTGCCGGGTGCGAGCGGGTACACGGTGCCGGTCTCGAGGTCGGTGAGGGTGCCGGTGCCCTCGATGAGCCACACCGCCTCGATGTGGTTCGCGTAGTGGAACTCGTTGACGGTGCCGGCCTCGATCGTGGTCTCGTGGAACGAGAACCCGACCTTGTCGCCACCGAGCACGATGCGCTTGCTGCGCCAGTTGCCGTTGTCCGACGTGATGTCGCGCTCGGTGCCGGTGATTTCCTCGGTGGTACGGACGATCATACGTAAGTCCTTCGGAAGCTTGTCTTCTCGTGCATGGGTCGACGGCGGCCGGGGGTCAGGCCCGGACCACCGAGGTGGCCTCGCACAGGATGTTCAGACCGTGCTCGAGCTCGTCGTCGCTGATCGTCAGCGGCGGAAGCAGCTTGACGACCTCGTCGGAGGGGCCGGAGGTCTCCGCGAGCAGGCCCTGCTCGAACGCGAGGGCGCACACCTTCTGTGCGTCGTTCGGCTCGTCGAAGACCAGGCCCTGAACCATGCCGCGACCGCGGGTGGAGACGCCGTCGAACATGTCGGACAGGTTCATGAAGGTCTGCCGGATCCGCTCGCCCTTGCGCAGCGTCTCGCGCTCGAGGTGGTCGTCGGCCCAGTAGTGCTGCAGCGCCTTCGCCGCGGTGACGAACGCCGGGTTGTTGCCGCGGAACGTGCCGTTGTGCTCGCCCGGGCCCCACACATCGAGGTCGCGCTTGAACAGCGTGAGCGCCAGCGGCAGGCCGTACCCGCCGATCGACTTCGACAGGGTCACGATGTCCGGGGTGATCCCGGCGACCTCGAACGAGAAGAACGGGCCGGTGCGGCCGCAGCCCATCTGCACGTCGTCGACGATGAGCAGGATGTCGCGCTCGGCGCACAGATCCGCGAGGGCACGCAGCCACTCGGGGCGGGCGACGTTCACGCCGCCCTCGCCCTGCACGGTCTCCACGATCACCGCCGCCGGGCGGTTCAGACCGCTGCCGGAGTCGTCGAGCACGCGGGAGAACCAGTGGAAGTCCTCGGTGACGCCGTCGAAGTAGTTGTCGAACGGCATCGGGGTGGCGTGCACCAGCGGCACACCGGCCCCGGCCCGCTTCATGGAGTTGCCCGTCACCGACAGCGCACCCAGGGTCATCCCGTGGAATGCGTTGGTGAAGTTGATGATCGACTCGCGGCCGGTGACCTTGCGGGCGAGCTTGAGCGCCGCCTCGACCGAGTTGGTGCCCGTCGGGCCGGGGAACTGGACCTTGTAGTCGAGGCCGCGGGGGGCCAGGATGTGGCTCTCGAACGACTCGAGCAGTTCCCGCTTGGCGACGGTGGACATGTCGAGGCCGTGGGTGATGCCGTCACCCATGATGTAGTCCACGAGCGCGGTCTTCAGGACCGGGTTGTTGTGCCCGTAGTTGAGGGCTCCCGCGCCGGCGAAGAAGTCGAGGTAGTCCTTGCCGTTCTCGTCGCGGAGCCACGATCCGGACGCCGTTTCGAACACGGTCGGCCAGCCGCGGCTGTAGCTGCGCACCTCGGATTCGAGGTAATCGAAAACGCTGTGCTTGGCGGGGGTTTCGGGGTGCTCCAGGATGGTCATTCGTCGTCCTCCTGCGGCGAATTCGCTTTCGCCGGTCGTGTATTCATTCGCCGATCGTGTAGAGATCCTCGGCCATGTGGGAATCGGGAAAATCCGAAGGGGTGAACAATTCGCTCCGGGTGATGCGCAGTCCGCGTCGCCGGGCGAGCGCGGTGAACAGCGCGATGGACGCCTCGTTGTCCGGGCTGACGGTCGTCTCGAGCCGGTTCACGCCGGTGTCGGCGAGCCGGTCCCACAGGCTGTCGAGCATCCGGCCGGCGATGCCGCGGCCGCGTTGGGCCTGGTCGACGGCCACCTGCCAGACGAACAGCGTGTTCGGCGACTCGGGACGGCGGTAGCCGCTGACGAACCCCACCGCCTCGTCGTCCCCGCCGGTGGCGACGACCGAGGTCGCCGCGAAATCGCGGCACCAGAGCACGTATGCATAACTGGAATTGACGTCGAGCACTTTCGAATCACGCGCGATCTGCCACATGCGAATTCCGTCGGAAATACGCGGTGCGCGGAAATTCGGCTCGGTCGGCGCGCTCGCCGTTTCGGCGGGCGTACGGGGCGGGGTACTTCTCTGCGTCACAGGCGTCATAAGCGGTCTCGAACCTAACAACTTCGTGGGCGGGATTCACCCGCCTTGTCGGGATCCGTCGCCGGGTACCCCGGCTCCGCGCAGGTGAGACACCCATGTGAGAAGAGTCACTTCGTGTAGCGCCCGGGCCGAGCGCGGCGATTATTTCGGGCTCGCCAGCGCCAGCGGCAGCACCGCGGAGGCCCCGGCCCGGATCAGGGTCCGCGCCGCCATCGTCATCGTCCAGCCGGTGTCGGTGACCGCGTCGACGAGCAGGATCGGCCCCCGGGTTCCGCTGAGGTCGGGGCTCTCCCACGCGTCCACGAGGCCGGCGATCCGGTACGCCGAGTTCGCTGCCGTCACCGGGGGCCGGCCGGGCCGGGCACGCAGCACGCCGAGATCCTCGAGCCGGCCGAGCTGCGCCAGCCGCGCCGCGAGGGAACCGACCAGGCGAGGATGGGTCGCCGACTCCACGGCCATCACCGCGGTCGGGCGATCCGACCAGTCCCACGCCTTGAGCACCGCCACGGCGGCCTGCACCACCGCGTCGGGCACCGGCGCGTCGGGGCCGTCCAGCAGCGCCCGCAGCCGCGGACCCCATCCGAGGTCCGACAGCCGGCCGAGTACCCGGCCCGGCTCGGGCCCGTCGGTGATCTTCCCGGACAATGCCACGCCGAGTTTGGCCATTCCCGTCGGCCACTGCCGCCGCGGCGGCAGGTCCACCCCCGGCCGGTCCAGCCGGGCCCGCACCCGGCCCAGCTCGGTGTCGTCGACGTCCGCCGGCCACCGCGCCCCGCAGCAGTTGTCGCACCGCCCGCAGCCCGGGGTGTCGGACGTCAGGTCGGGATCGTCGAGCTGGGTGCGCAGGAACACCATCCGGCACCGGGTGGTCCGCTCGTACTCGAGCATCGCCTCCTGCTCGGCCTCGCGGGCCCGCTCGAGCGTCGCGTACCGGGCGGCGTCGTACTCCCAGGGCACGCCGGTGGCGATCCAGCCGCCCTTCACCCGGCGTACCGCACCGTCCACGTCGAGCACCTTGAGCACCATCTCCAGCCGGGACCGGTTGAGGTCGACCAACGGCTCGAGGGCCTGCGTGGACTGCGGCCGCTCCGGCTCGAGCACCTCGATCACCCGCCGCACCACCTCCTCCCCCGGGAAGGCCACCGACGCGAACCAGCTCCAGATCTGCCGGTCCTCGGGACCCGGAAGCAGGATCACCTCCGCCCGCTCGGTCGCACGGCCCGCGCGACCGACCTGCTGGTAGTAGGAGATGGGTGAGGACGGTGCTCCCAGGTGCACCACGAACCCGAGGTCCGGCTTGTCGAAACCCATGCCCAGGGCCGAGGTGGCGATCAGGGCCTTGACCCGGTTGGCGAGGAGGTCCGCCTCCAGCTGCTCCCGCTCGGCCGGATCGGACTGCCCCGTGTATGCCGCGACGGTGTGACCGTGCTCGGAGAGCAGCGCGGCCAGGTCGTGCGCGGCCGACACGGTGAGGGTGTAGACGATCCCGGAACCGGGCAGCTCGTCGAGGTGCTGGGCGAGCCACGCCGCCCGGCGCGCGGGTTCGTCGATCCGCAGCACCGACAGGTGCAGCGACGGCCGGTCGAGACCACCGCGCAGCACCAGGGTCTCGCCCGTGCCCTCCCCGACGCCGAGCTGCGCGGCCACGTCCGCCACGACCCGGTCGTTCGCGGTCGCGGTGGTCGCGAGCACCGGAATGCCCTCGCCGATTTCGGTGACGAGGGTGCGGATGCGCCGGTAGTCCGGCCGGAAGTCGTGTCCCCAGTCCGAGACGCAGTGCGCCTCGTCGACCACCACCAGTCCGGCGTCGCGGGCGAGCGCCGGCAGCACCTGGTCGCGGAAGTCCGGGTTGTTGAGCCGCTCCGGGCTGACGAGCAGGACGTCCACCGCGCCCTCGGCGACCTGCCGGTGGATCTCCTCCCACTCGGTGACGTTGCCGGAATTGATCGTGGCCGCGCGGACGCCCGCGCGCTGCGCCGACTCGACCTGGTTGCGCATCAGGGCCAGGAGCGGGGAGACGATCACGGTCGGCCCGTGCCCGTGGGCGCGGAGCAGCTTGGCGGAGATGAAGTAGACGGCCGACTTGCCCCAGCCCGTGCGCTGCACGACCAGCGCTCGCCGGCGATGCACCACCAGTGCCTCGATGGCGCTCCACTGGTCCTCCCGCAACCGGGCGCCGGGTCCCGCCAGGTCGCGGAGCAGTCGTTCGGCTTCGTCGCGCAGATCCGTGGTGGCGGTGCTCATGGGACCTATCGTGCCGGACCGCGCCGACACCGTCCGTGCCGGACGAGGACGACA
>NZ_PCZU01000237.1:0-803 GCF_002887785.1 Rhodococcus sp. ENV425 | reverse complement strand
TGCCCGCCGCCGTGACGTGGCTCGACGTCGCCGGCTCCCACGGTGACGGCTTTCACGGTGGCGGTGTCGCGGTGGCCGACCCGGGCCCCGGCGCGCCCGCCTACCTGGTGTTCACCTCCGGAACCAGCGGAAACCCCAAGGGCGTCACCATCACCCACCGGGGGGTGAGCGCCCTCGCCGAGGACCTCGCCGAGCGGTTCGCCGCCGCGCCCGGCGACCGGATGCTGCACGTCGCGTCGCCGAGCTTCGACGCGGCGATGCTCGAGCTGCTCGTCGCGGGCACCGCCGGCGCGACCCTCGTCGTCGCCGGGCCCGACGCGTACGGCGGCGACGCCCTCGCCGACCTCCTCGCCGGCGAGCACATCACGCACGCGTGCGTCACCCCGTCGGCGCTGGCGACTGTGCCGCCGCGGGCGCTGCCCGACCTGCGGGTGCTCATGCTGGGCGGCGAGGCCGTGAGCGACGAGCTCGTCGCCCGGTGGGGTGCGGGCCGTCGCCTCTACAACGGCTACGGCCCCGCCGAGGCCACCGTCTTCGCCACCTGTTCGCCGCCGCTGGCGCCCGGCGCGGACGTCGTGATCGGCACCCCCGTGCGCGGGGTGCAGGCCGTCGTGCTCGACGAGCGGCTGCGGCCCGTGCCCACCGGCGTGGCCGGGGAGCTGTACCTCGCGGGGGAGCGGCTCGCCGACGGGTACCGCGACGACCCGGGCCGCACCGCGAGGCGGTTCGTCGCCGCCGACGGCGGTCGTCGCCGGTACCGCACGGGCGACCTGGCCCGCTGGGCCGGTGTGTCCTTTGGGCGG
>NZ_PCZU01000236.1:13517-15111 GCF_002887785.1 Rhodococcus sp. ENV425 | reverse complement strand
GCACGACCGCCGGGGAGACGATCCGGTCGAGCCAGCCGAGCCGGCCGGTGTGCTCGCTGCTCGGGGCCCGGGCCAGCAGGAAGCCGTCGACGAGCCGGCCGGCGAACCGGACGCGCACCCGCACGCCCACCCGCGCCTCGGCATCGAGCTCACGCGGGATCAGATAGTCGAACTCGCGGTCGAGATGCGGCAGCGGCAGCAGCGGCAGGATCCGCGCCACCGGATCCGTCTCGGCGGCGGTCCTGTCGGTGGCCACCCGGACCCCTGACGGGGCGGGTTACAGACCGGCGGCGGCGCGCAGCTTCTCGGCCCGGTCCGTGTTCTCCCACGGCAGGTCGATGTCGGTGCGGCCGAAGTGCCCGTACGCGGCGGTCTGCGCGTAGATCGGACGCAGCAGGTCCAGGTCCCGGATGATCGCGCCGGGCCGCAGGTCGAACACCTCGGTGATCGCCTGCTGGATCCGCGCCGGGTCGGTCTTCTCGGTGCCGAAGGTCTCGACGAACAGCCCCACCGGGGCGGCCTTGCCGATCGCGTACGCCACCTGCACCTCGAGCCGGCCGGCCAGGCCCGCTGCCACGGCGGTCTTGGCCACCCAGCGCATCGCGTAGGCCGCCGAGCGGTCCACCTTCGACGGGTCCTTGCCCGAGAACGCGCCGCCACCGTGACGGGCCATGCCGCCGTAGGTGTCGACGATGATCTTGCGGCCGGTCAGGCCCGCATCGCCCATCGGGCCGCCGAGCACGAACGACCCGGACGGGTTCACCAGCAGCCGCACCTCGGCGGTGTCGAGCCCGGCCAGGCTCGGATCCGCCAGCACCGCCTCGACGACGTGGGTGCGCAGATCCGGGGTGAGCAGGTTGTTCAGGTCGATGTCCGCCGCGTGCTGGGTGGAGATCACCACCGTGTCCAGCCGCACCGGCCGGTCACCGTCGTACTCGATGGTGACCTGGGTCTTGCCGTCCGGCCGCAGGTACGGCAGCACCCCGGTCTTGCGGACCTCGGTGAGCCGGCGCGAGAGCCGGTGCGCCAGCGCGATGGGCAGCGGCATCAGTTCCGGGGTGTCCGAGCAGGCGTAGCCGAACATCAGGCCCTGGTCGCCGGCGCCCTGCAGCGCCACCTCGTCGTCGGTGAGCACCCCGGAACGCGCCTCGTGCGAGACGTCGACGCCGCCGGCGATCTCCGGGGACTGCGCGCCGATGGCGATGTTCACCCCGCAGGAGTTGCCGTCGAAACCCTTCGAGGACGAGTCGTACCCGATCTCGAGGACCCGGTCGCGCACGATCTTCGGGATGTCCGCGTAGGCCGAGGTGGTGACCTCGCCGACCACGTGCACCTGCCCCGTGGTCACGAGGGTCTCGACCGCGACACGGGCGCGAGGGTCTTCGGTGAGCAGCGCGTCGAGGACGGAGTCGCTGATCGCGTCACAGATCTTGTCCGGGTGCCCCTCCGTCACGGACTCACTGGTGAAAAGCCGACCGCCGGTCTTGCTCACGGAACTCCCTCTCGACTGGTTGTGTCTAGCTCGAACGAACGAACTGATGTCAACGATATGGGCGACGCTACTGTTCCGGTCGCGCCGGCGCGAGACTTTCGC
>NZ_PCZU01000236.1:10436-13401 GCF_002887785.1 Rhodococcus sp. ENV425 | reverse complement strand
TCCGGCGCCAGCAGCGGCCGCAGTGCGTCGAGGACACGGCTGGCCATCAGCGCCTTGGAGCCGTGCGCGAGGGCGGTCTCGGAACCGTCCGCGGCCAGCAACCAGCCGTCGTTGTGGTCGACCTCGAACGCCTTCCCATCGCCGACGGCGTTCACGACCAGCAGGTCGCAGCCCTTGCGGGCCAGCTTGGCGCGGGCGTGGGTGAGGACGTCGCCCTCGGCGTCGCCCGTTTCGGCGGCGAAGCCGACGATGACGGTGCTCGCCGGCAGCGTGCCCTCGGTGCGGGCGGTCACCAGCCCGGCGAGGATGTCCTCGTTCTTGGTCAGCGCGATCGCGTCCGGCTCACCCCGGCCCTTCTTGATCTTGCTGGTGGCGAAGGTGGTGGGCCGGAAGTCGGCGACGGCCGCGGACATGACGACCGCATCGGCGCCGGCGGCGTGCTTGGTGACCGCGGCCTGCATCTGGGCGGCGGTCTGCACCCGCACCACGTCCACCGCGGCGGGGTCGGCCAGGCCGGCCACGGCCCCGGCGACGAGGGTGACGTCGGCGCCGCGCTGGGCGGCCAGCCGGGCGAGGGCGTAGCCCTGCTTGCCGGAGCTGCGGTTGCCGAGGAACCGGACCGGGTCCAGCGGTTCGCGGGTGCCGCCGGCGGAGACGACGATGCGCCGGCCGGTCAGGTCCCGCGGCAACGCGTCGGGCCGTTCGAGCAGCAGCGACGCCAGGCCGAAGATCTCGTCGGGCTCGGGCAGCCGGCCGGCGCCGGTGTCGTGCCCGGTGAGCCGGCCGGAGGCGGGCTCGACGACGACGACGCCGCGACGGCGCAGGGTGGCGACGTTGTCCACCGTCGCGGGGTGTTCCCACATCTCGGTGTGCATCGCCGGCGCGAACACGACCGGGCACCGCGCGGTGAGCAGCGTGGCGGTGAGCAGGTCGTCGGCGCGGCCGTGGGCGGCGCGGGCCATCAGGTCGGCGGTGGCGGGGGCGACGACGACGAGGTCGGCCTCCTGCCCGAGCCGCACGTGCGGCACCTGCGGCACGTCGGCGAACACGCCGGTGTGCACGGGGTTGCCGGACAGGGCCTCGAAAGTGGCGCGGCCGACGAACTCGAGCGCCGAGTCCGTCGGGATGACCCGTACGTGGTGTCCGCTCTCGGTGAAGGCGCGGATCAGCGCACAGGCCTTGTACGCGGCGATGCCGCCGCCGACGCCGATGACGACGCGGCGGCGCTGCCCGAATTCCGAGTGGTCCGCGGTGCCCGCGGCGCGCTGGCTCACTCGCCTTCGGCGTGCTCGAGCAGGTCTGCGTGGATCTCCCGCAGCGCGATCGACAGCGGCTTCTCCTGCAGGCCCGGCTCGACGAGCGGGCCGACGTACTCGAGAATGCCGTCGCCGAGCTGGTTGTAGTAGTCGTTGATCTGCCGGGCGCGCTTGGCCGCGTAGATCACCAGCGCGTACTTCGAGGAGGTGCGCTCGAGCAGCTCGTCGATGGGCGGGTTGGTGATGCCCAGCGGGGTGTCGTAGGCCGGCAGGTCGTGCCCGGCGGTGTCGGACACGGCTGCTTGGGTGCTGCTCACTCGGTATTCTCCTGTGTCGTTCCGGAGCTCTGGCGGGGTCCGGGGTTCGGGGTCGAGGCCGGGGATGTGGTGATCGGCCGCGGACGGTCGGCGGGATCGTCGCGGGGACCGACCAACAAGGATACCAATTCGTCGCACGCGCGGTCGACGTCCTCGTTCACGATCACCGTGTCGAACTCGTCGCGCGCGTCGAGTTCGGTCCGGGCGGTCTCGAGCCGGCGGCGGACGACCTCGTCCGATTCGGTGCCACGGCCGGTGAGTCGGGCGACCAGCACATCCCAGCTCGGCGGCGCCAGGAAGGCCAGCACGGCCTCCGGCATGGCGGCGCGCACGGACCGGGCGCCGGTGAGGTCCACCTCGACGAGCACGGGGCGTCCCGAGGCGAGCGCGTCCCGCACGGGCCCCGCGGGAGTGCCCGAGCGTTGCAGACCGCCGTGGATCTCGGCCCACTCGAGCAGGTCCCCGGACTCGATCATCCGATCGAAGTCGTCGCGGCTGACGAAGTGGTAGTCCACCCCGTTCACCTCGCCGGGCCGGGGATCGCGGGTGGTGGCCGACACGCTGAACAGCAGGTCGGGCACCCGGCTGCGGAGCCGGCGGACAACGGTCGACTTCCCGACGGCGGAGGGGCCGGCCAGCACCACCAGCCGGCCCCTCCGCGTCGTGGAACCGCTGTCCGACACGGTGTGTGCGTCAGCTACCACCGGTCGCTCAGGCGTCGAAGTCGAACCTGGCGAGCAGCGCCTTGCGCTGACGGTCGCCCAGGCCGCGCAGGCGACGCGTCGGGGCGATCTCGAGCTCGGTCATGATTTCCTGCGCCTTGACCTTGCCCACCTTCGGCAGGGCCTCGAGCAGGGCGGACACCTTCATCTTGCCGAGGATCTCGTCGTTCTCGGCATCGGCCAGGACCTGCTTGAGGTCGGTGCCGCCGCGCTTCAGGCGGTCCTTGAGCTCAGCCCGGGCGCGACGGGCAGCAGCCGCCTTCTCCAGAGCAGCGGCGCGCTGCTCGTCGGTCAGCTGGGGAAGGGCCACGGTTCCTCCGTCTCATCGTTGGCAAACAGTCTCATCCGCCGGTTAACCAGCGGCGATAGCGACCGTACTCACGCCGGACGACGATTGCGAACCCACCCCCCGCCGTTTCGGCTCGAAAACACGTGCGGTAGTGCGCCCGGATCGCCGTCCCCGACCCGGTCCGGCCGGGCCCCGCGGGCACCGTCCACCACCTCGGCGAACACGGCATCACCGCAGGTAGAGGCGCTGCGCACGGCGTGGCGGGCCGGTGCGAGCGTCCGCCTGCGAGGCGACGCCGACGCCGGCTCGTCCCGGCCGGAAACGGATCGGAAAAATTTCCGCGCGCGAGCGTGTCGGGGCGCTCCCACCTGCATCGGAACG
>NZ_PCZU01000236.1:1344-10389 GCF_002887785.1 Rhodococcus sp. ENV425 | reverse complement strand
GGGCCGAGCCGGAGGTGGCGGTGCGGGGCCGGTCAGGCCCGCAGGAAGGCGAACGAGTCCACGGTGCGGGCCACGGCGCCGCGCAGCGCCGCGACGGTCGGGCCCGCCCGCAGCACCTCGCGGGAGACGTTCGGCACGACGGCGTCGAGGTGCTCGCCCGCCAGACGGCGCACGTCGTCGGCGGTGCCGCCCTGGGCGCCCACGCCGGGCATCAGGATCGGCCCGTGCAGCGCGCTCAGGTCCGGCGCCCGGGTGAGGGTCGCCCCGACGACGACACCCACCGAGCCGAGGGTGTCGGCGCCGGCGTTGCGGGCCGCGGCCTCGTCGACCATCACCTGCGCGACGCTGCGCCCGTCGGCGACGCGCGCGTGCTGCACCTGCGCCCCCTCCGGGTTGGAGGTGGCCGCGAGGACGAACACCCCGCGCCCGTCGGCGGTGCGGCGCAGCGCCGGCTCGAGCGACCCGAACCCCAGGTACGGCGAGACGGTGACCGCGTCGGACCCGAGCGGGGACGCGTCGGTCAGCCACGTGCGGGCGTAGGCGTCCATCGTCGAACCGATGTCGCCGCGCTTGGCGTCCGCGAGGACGAGGGTGCCGGTGCCCCGCAGCGCCGCGACGGTGCGTTCGAGCACCGCGATGCCCGCGGAACCGAACGCCTCGAAGAACGCGACCTGCGGCTTGACCACGGCCACCTGCCCGGCGAAGGCGTCGACGCACGCCTCCGCGAACCGCTCGAGACCCGCGACGTCGACCGTCAGCCCCCAGTCGGTGAGCAGTTCCGGGTGCGGGTCGATGCCGACGCACAGCGGCCCGCGCTCGGCGAGGGCCGCGTGCAGGCGCTGCCCGAACGTCGTCACGACGCCGGGCCCGTGGTGCCGTCGGGCAGGCCGCCGACGCCGGCGGACTCCGCCGCCGCGTCCTCGCGGAGCCCGGCGTGCATCTCCTGCAGCGAGCGGACCCCGATGTCGCCACGGATGGCGGCCTCGATGCCCTGGACGGCCGCGGAGGCACCCTGCACGGTGGTGATGCACGGGATGTTCGCGGCGACGGCGGCGGTGCGGATCTCGTAGCCGTCGATGCGCGGCCCGGAATTGCCCCACGGGGTGTTGATCACCATGTCGACCTCGCCGGCGCGGATCTTCTCGACGATGGTGTGTGCCCCCTCGGGCCGCTCCTCCTCCGACACCTTGTACACGTGCTCGCACGGGATGCCGTTGCGGCGCAGCACCTCCGCGGTGCCGATCGTGGCGAGCACCCGGAAGCCGAGGTCGGCGAGCCGCTTGACGGGGAAGATCAGCGACCGCTTGTCCTTGTTGGCGACCGAGACGAACACCGAGCCGGAGGTGGGCAGCGACCCGTAGGCGGCGGTCTGGCTCTTGGCGAACGCGGTGCCGAAGTCGTCGTCGATGCCCATGACCTCGCCGGTGGACTTCATCTCCGGGCTGAGCAGCGAGTCGATGCCGGTGCCGTCGGCGCGGCGGAACCGGTTGAACGGCAGCACCGCCTCCTTCACCGCGACGGGAGCGTCGGCCGGGGCGTGCCCGCCGTCGCCGTGGGCGGGCAGAATGCCCTCGGCGCGCAGGTCGGCGATGGTTTCGCCCATCATGACCCGGGCGCAGGCCTTGGCGAGCTGTACCGCGGTGGCCTTCGAGACGAACGGCACGGTGCGGGAGGCGCGCGGGTTGGCCTCGAGCACGTAGAGGATGTCGTCCTTGAGGGCGTATTGCACGTTGAGCAGGCCCTTGACGCCGATGCCGCGCGCGAGGGCCTCGGTGGAGCGGCGCACGTTCTCGAGATCGGAGCGGCCGAGGGTGATCGGCGGCAGCGCACACGACGAGTCGCCGGAGTGGATGCCGGCCTCCTCGATGTGCTCCATGATGCCGCCGATGAAGACGTCGGTGCCGTCGCACAGAGCGTCGACGTCGATCTCGACCGCGTCGTCGAGGAAGCGGTCGACCAGCACCGGGCGGTCCTCGGAGATCTCGGTGGCGCGAGAGATGTAGTTCTCGAGCGCCGTCTCGTCGTAGACGATCTCCATGCCGCGCCCGCCGAGCACGTAGGACGGGCGGACCAGCACCGGGTAGCCGATGCCGGCGGCGATCTCACGGGCGCCCTCGAAGGTGGTGGCGGTGCCGAACTTCGGCGCCGGCAGGCCCGCCTCGGTGAGCACCCGGCCGAACTCGCCACGGTCCTCGGCCAGATCGATGGCCTCCGGGCTGGTGCCGACGATCGGCACCCCGGCAGCCTTCAGCCGCCGCGCGAGCCCGAGCGGGGTCTGGCCGCCGAGCTGGACGATGACGCCGGCGACGGTGCCGGACTGCGACTCGGCCCGGTACACCTCGAGGACGTCCTCGAAGGTGAGCGGCTCGAAGTAGAGGCGGTCGGCGGTGTCGTAGTCGGTCGAGACCGTCTCGGGGTTGCAGTTGACCATGACGGTCTCGTAGCCGGCCTGCGACAGGGTCAGGGCGGCGTGCACGCACGAGTAGTCGAACTCGATGCCCTGGCCGATGCGGTTGGGGCCCGAGCCGAGGATGAGCACCTTCGGCCGCTCGTGCTGCTCGGCGACCTCGGTCTCGGCGTCCGGGTCGAGCTCGTACGTCGAGTAGTGGTACGGGGTCCTGGCCTCGAACTCGGCGGCGCAGGTGTCGACGGTCTTGTACACCGGGTGCACGCCGAGCTGCTCGCGCAGGGCACGCACCGCGTCCTCGTCGCCGAGTTCGGGGCGCAGCGCCGCGAGCTGCCGGTCGGAGAAACCGTGGTGCTTGGCGAAGCGCAGTTCCCGCGCACCGAACGTCCCGGCGGCGCGCACCTTCTCCCCCAGCTCGACGATCTGCTGGATCTGGTCGAGGAACCACGGGTCGATCTTGGTGGCGTCGAACAGCTGCTCGACGGTGGCGCCGAGCTCGAAGGCCTTGGCGATGCCGTAGAAGCGGCCGTCGTGCGGGACCTTCAGCTCCTCGAGCAGGCTGCCGAGATCTTCCGTCTCGACCTCGGGGCCGGTCCAGAACCCGGACCGCTTGGTCTCGAGCGACCGCAGGACCTTGCCGAACGCCTCGGTGAAGTTGCGGCCGATGGACATGGCCTCACCCACCGACTTCATGGTGGTGGTCAGGGTGCCGTCGGCGCCGGGGAACTTCTCGAACGCGAACCGCGGGGCCTTGACGACGACGTAGTCGAGCGTCGGCTCGAAGCAGGCCGGCGTCTCCCTGGTGATGTCGTTGACGATCTCGTCGAGGGTGTAGCCGATGGCGAGCTTGGCGGCCATCTTCGCGATCGGGTAGCCGGTGGCCTTCGACGCCAGTGCGGACGAGCGCGACACGCGCGGGTTCATCTCGATCACCACGAGGCGACCGTCGCGCGGATCCATCGCGAACTGGATGTTGCAACCGCCGGTGTCGACGCCGACCTCGCGCAGGATCGCGATCGACAGGTCGCGCATCTCCTGGTATTCGCGGTCGGTCAGGGTCATCGCCGGCGCGACGGTGACCGAGTCGCCGGTGTGGACGCCGACCGGGTCGACGTTCTCGATCGAGCAGACGATCACGACGTTGTCGCGGCCGTCGCGCATGAGCTCGAGCTCGTACTCCTTCCAGCCGAGGATGGACTCCTCGATGAGCACGTTCGCGGTCGGCGAGGCGGCGAGGCCGCCGCCGGCGATGCGCTCGAGATCGGCCTCGTCGTAGGCCATGCCGGAGCCGAGGCCGCCCATGGTGAACGACGGGCGCACCACGACGGGGTAGCCGAGTTCGGTGACGGTGTCGCGCACCTCGTCCATCGTGTAGCAGACCCGCGAGCGCGCGGACTCGCCCCCGCACTTGGCGACGATGTCCTTGAACTTCTGCCGGTCCTCGCCGCGCTGGATGGCGTCGAAGTCGGCGCCGATGAGCTCGACGTCGTACTTGGCGAGGATGCCCTGCTCGTGCAGGGCGACTGCGGTGTTGAGCGCGGTCTGCCCGCCCAGGGTGGCCAGCACCGCGTCGATCGGGGTGCCCTTGGCCTGCTCGGCGGCGATGACCTTCTCGACGAACTCGGCGGTGATCGGTTCGACGTAGGTGGAGTCGGCGAACTCCGGGTCGGTCATGATCGTCGCCGGGTTGGAGTTGACGAGGGAGACCCGCAGGCCCTCCTCGCGCAGCACCCGGCACGCCTGCGTGCCGGAGTAGTCGAACTCGCAGGCCTGGCCGATGACGATCGGGCCGGAGCCGATGACGAGGATGTGGGAGAGATCGGTACGGCGTGGCATTTAGTTCTTCTCTCCCTCGAGCATGCTGGTGAACCGGTCGAACAGGTAGGAGGCGTCGTGCGGGCCGGCCGCCGCCTCGGGGTGGTACTGCACGGAGAAGGCGGACCCGTCGAGCAGGCGCACGCCCTCGACGGCGCCGTCGTTGGCGCAGGTGTGGCTGATCACGGCCCGGCCGTAGGGCGTGTCGAACTCCTGCCCGGCTTCGCCCTCGAGCGCGAAGCCGTGGTTCTGGGCGGTGATGGCGATGCGGCCGGTCTCGTGCTCGATCACGGGGATGTTGATGCCGCGGTGGCCGAACTTCATCTTGTAGGTGCCCAGGCCGAGGGCGCGGCCGAGGATCTGGTTGCCGAAACAGATGCCGAACAGCGGCAGTCCCTGCCCGAGCACCTCCTTGGTCAGGTGCACCGCGCCGTCCGCGGTGGCCGGGTCGCCGGGGCCGTTCGAGAGGAAGACCCCGTCGGCCTTCAGGTCCAGGATGTCGTGCAGCGTCGCGGTGGACGGCAGCACGTGCACGCGCATGCCGCGCTGGGCGAACATCCGCGGGGTGTTGGTCTTGATCCCGAGGTCGATCGCGGCGACGGTGAAGCGGGCCTCGCCGTCGGGCTCGACGACGTAGCCGCTCGTGGTGGTGACCTCACCGGCCAGGTCGGCGCCGAGCATCGACGGCTGGCTCCGCACCCGATCCAGCAGGGTCTGCTCGTCGGCGAGGGCATCACCGGAGAAGACGCCCGCCCGCATCGAGCCGCGGGTGCGCAGGTGCCGCACCAGGGCGCGGGTGTCGATCCCGGCGATGCCGACGATGTGCTGCCGCTCGAGCTCGTCCTGCAGGGAGCCGGACGCGCGCCAGCTCGAGGTGCGGCGCGCCGGGTCGCGCACGACGTAGCCGGCGACCCAGATCTTCGCGCCGGCGGGGTCACCGGTGGGCCCGACGGACTCGTTGTCCTCGGTGTTCCACCCGGTGTTGCCGATCTGCGGGGCCGTGGAGACCACGATCTGCCGGTGGTAGCTCGGGTCGGTGAGGGTCTCCTGGTAGCCGGTCATGCCGGTGCTGAACACGGCCTCGCCGAGGGTCTGCCCCACCGCACCGAAGACGGTGCCGCGGAACGTGCGCCCGTCCTCGAGCACCAGGATCGCGGTGTCCGTGTCGAAGTTGTTGCCGCTCATGCGTTCTCTCCGTTCTGCTCGACCTCACCGGAGCTCGCCGCATCAGCCGAAATCTCGCGTACCGTCGTCGCTGTACCAGCCGTCCAGGCTGTCGTCCTAGCTTTCACTGTCCCGGTAATTCTCGTTCGTCTCCTGCACCCACAGGGGGTAGATGGTCTTGTCGTCGCCGCGGAATCCCGTGTCGATCTCGGTGCCGGAGGGCAGCTGCCAGCGGATCACCAGCACACCGTCCTTGGTCATCACCTTCCCCGCGAGGCCCCGTTCGGTGCGGATCGCCCGGATCGAGTCCTGCGGGATCCAGATCGGCGAGGCGCCGTCGCGTTCGAGCAGCACTCCGGCGCGGTAGCGGCTGAGCTCGCCGGCCGCGCGGTGGCCGAGGTCGCCGACGGCGATCCGGTCCTGCCAGCTCGGCGCGAGGGTGCTGCCCACGTACAGGCCTGTGCTGGGGGCCACCAGCTGCTCCCCCAGCTCGGCCGGCACCGGCGGGAGGGCACCGACGGCATCGGCCTGGCGTCGGCCGCGGCCGCGCCAGCCCTTCCACATCAGCAGGGCCAGCACCACCCACAGGGCGACGAAGCCGAGCGTGAGCAACACGCGGTCCATCACCGCACCCCGCTTCCGGTGGCCGGCCGGACCGTGCCGTCGAGCGCGGTGATCCGGCCGCGCAGCACGGTCGCGACGACCTTGCCGGGCAGGGTCATCGCCTCGTACGGCGTGTTGTGCGCGACCGAGGCCAGCTCCGGTCCGCGCACCGTCCACTCGGCGTCGGGGTCGACGAGCACCACGTTGGCCGGCTCCCCCACCTCGAGGGGCCGCCCCTGGTCGTCGAGGCCGACGATCTCGGCGGGCCGTTCGCTCATCACCTTCGCGACGCCGCGCCAGTCCAGCAGCCCGGGGCGGACCATCGTCTCGACGACGATCGACAGGGCCGTCTCGAGGCCGAGCATGCCGGGACGGGCCTGGGAGAACTCGCAGCACTTGTCCTGCTCGGCGTGCGGGGCGTGGTCGGTGGCGACGCAGTCGAGCACGCCCTCGGCCAGGCCGCGGCGCAGCGCCTCGACGTCGGAGCGCTCACGCAGCGGCGGGTTGACACGGTTGACGCCGTCGTAGGTCTCGAGCCGCGAATCGTCCAGCAGGAGGTGGTGCGGGGTGACCTCGGCGGTGATCGGGATCCCTTGCGCCTTAGCCCATTTCACCAGCTCGACGGTGCCGGCGGTGGAGGCGTGGCAGATGTGCACGCGGGCTCCGGCGTCCCGGGCGAGCAGGGCGTCGCGCGCGACGATGGACTCCTCGGCCGCGCGCGGCCAGCCGGCCAGGCCGAGGCGCGCCGCGGTGGGGCCCTCGTGGGCGACGGCTCCGGCGGTCAGCCGCGGTTCCTCGGCGTGCTGGGCGATGAGCACCCCGAGCGAACTCGAGTACTCGAGCGCCCGGCGCATGATGAGCGGGTCGTACACGCAGTGCCCGTCGTCGGAGAACATCCGGACGCGGCCGACGCCGGCGGCCATGGTGCCCATCTCCGCGAGCTGCTTGCCCGCGAGGCCGACGGTGACGGCGCCGACGGGGTGCACATCGACGAGGCCGACCTCCTGCCCGCGCCGCCACACGTGGTCGGTGACGACGACGGAGTCCGCGACGGGGTCGGTGTTGGCCATCGCGAACACCGCGGTGTAGCCGCCGAGCGCCGCCGCGGCGGATCCGGTGTCGATGGTCTCGGTGTCCTCGCGGCCGGGCTCGCGCAGGTGCGTGTGCAGGTCGACGAAGCCGGGCAGCAGGACCCGTCCGGCGCCGTCGATCACCTCGGCGTCGGAGCCGGCATCGAGGTCGGTCCCGATCCCGAGGATCTGCTCGTCGCCGAGCAGCACGTCGGTCGGCGCGCCCTCCCCGTAGACGAGCACGTTGCGGATGAGCACCTGCGGCGACACCGAATCTTCTCCTGTCCCAGTGTTCTTCGTATCCTGCGCGGCTGCGCGGTCCGCGTGCGAGCCGGTCATGCGATCGCGCTCTCCGTGCCGACGAGCAGACGGAACAGCACGGCCATGCGCACGTGCACGCCGTTGCTCACCTGCTGCAGCACCGCGGTCTGCGGGGCGTCGGCGACCGCGGAGGCGATCTCCATGCCGCGCAGCATCGGACCGGGGTGCAGCACCACGGCGTGCTCGCCGAGCATCGCCAGCCGCTTCTCCGACAACCCGTATCCGATCGAGTACTCGCGCGCCGACGGGAAGAACCCGCCGTTCATGCGTTCGGCCTGCACCCGCAGCATGAGCACCGCGTCGAGGCCGGGCAGTTCGGCGTCGAGCGAGTGCGACACGGTCACCGGCCAGGTCTCCACGCCCACCGGCAGCAGCGTGCGGGGCGCGACCAGCACCACCTCGGCGCCGAGTGTGGACAGCAGCAGCGCGTTGGAGCGGGCGACACGGCTGTGCAGGATGTCGCCGACGATCCCGATGCGCCGGCCGGCGATCGACCCGAGCCGCTGCCGGAGGGTCAGCGCGTCGAGCAGGGCCTGCGTGGGGTGTTCGTGGGTGCCGTCGCCGGCGTTGATCACCGCCGGCCCGCCGCCGTTGCCGTCGCCGGTCCAGTCGGCGATGCGGTGCGCGGCGCCCGAGGCGGGGTGCCGCACGATCAACGCGTCCGCGCCGGCGGCGTGCAGGGTCAGCGCGGTGTCGCGCAGCGATTCGCCCTTGGCGACCGACGAGCTCGAGGCGCTGACGTTGATCACGTCCGCGCTCATCCACTTGCCGGCGACCTCGAACGAGACCCGGGTGCGGGTGGAGTTCTCGAAGAACACCGTCATCACGGTGCGGCCCCGCAGGGTCGGCAGCTTGCGCACCTCACGGCCGAGCAGCGCCTGCTCGAACCGTTCGGCCTCGTCGAGAAGCTCGGTCGCGGACGCCTCGGTCAGGTCCGCGATGGAGAGCAGGTGCTTCACGAAATCTTGCCTCCGGAGATCACCACGGCGTCGCGGTCGTCCTGCTCGGTGAGCAGGACCCGCACGTCCTCGGCGCGGGCGGTGGGGACATTCTTGCCGACGTAGTCGGCGCGCAGCGGCAGTTCGCGGTGGCCGCGGTCGACCAGGACGGCGAGCTGCACGGCGCGGGGCCGGCCGAGGTCGCGCAGGGCGTCGAGCGCGGCGCGCACCGAGCGGCCGGAGAACAGGACGTCGTCGACGAGGACGACGAGGGCGTCCTCGACGCCGCCTTCGGGCACCGACGTGCGCTCGAGCGGCCGGTGCGGCTTGGTGCGCAGGTCGTCGCGGTAGAGGGTGATGTCGAGGGAGCCGACGGGCACGGTCACCCCGGAGAACTCGGCGATGCGTTCGGCGAGCCGGTGCGCGAGGGTGGTGCCGCGGGTGGGGATACCGACGAGGACGACGCGGGGGGCCTCGCCCTCGGGGGCGTCGAGCGCGGTCTTCTCGATGATCTGGTGCGCGATGCGGGCGACGGTGCGGCCGACGTCGGCTGCGGAGAGCAATTCGCGGGCCGGACCGGGCGTGGATACCGGCGACCCGTCTTCGGACATGGCCATACTGCGACCTCCTTCTCCGCCTCGCTGGACGGATCGTTAAAGGATGCCTGACGGTGCATCAGCGTAGCAGCGGCCGGTGACCCCCAGACACGGGTGCGGGGTGAGGCGTG
>NZ_PCZU01000236.1:0-1275 GCF_002887785.1 Rhodococcus sp. ENV425 | reverse complement strand
CGGCGCGCGACGAGGTGGCCGCCGCGGCGGCACGGACCTGGTCGGCGAGCGCCACGATCTGGCCGAGGATGCCGTTGACGAAGGCGGGCGAGTCGTCGGTGGACAGCTGCTTGGCCAGTTCGACGGCCTCGTCGACGGCCACCACCGGCGGCACGTCGGAGGCGTGGAACAGCTCCCACACCGAGATGCGCAGGATCGCCCGGTCCACGGCGGGCAGCCGCTCGAGCGTCCAGTCGTGCAGGTGCTCGGCGATCACCTGGTCGAGCTCGTCGAGATGCTCCGCCACGCCGCGCACGACGGTCTGCGTGTACGGCGGCACCTGGGCGACCTGGTCGTCGGTGACGGCGAGCGCGATGCGGTCGGCCGCGAGACCGACCGGGTCGATGTCGCGGGCTTCGGCCTCGAACAGCAGGTCGACGGCACGCTTACGCGCCTTGTGCCGGGCTCCGAGTTTCTTCTGCGTACCGGACACTCAGGAATTCACTCGCCCGAGGTAGCTGCCGTCACGCGAATCGACCTTGAGCTTGTCGCCGGTGTTGATGAACAGCGGGACCTGGATCTCGGCGCCGGTCTCGAGGGTCGCCGGCTTGGTGCCCCCGGTGGAGCGGTCGCCCTGCAGGCCGGGATCGGTGTGGGTGACCTCGAGTTCGACGGTGACCGGCAGTTCGACGAACAGCGGGGTGCCCTCGTGGGTGGCCACCTGCACCTGCATGTTCTCGAGCAGGAACTTCGCGCCGTCGCCCAGGGTCTCCTCGTTGATGGAGATCTGGTCGTAGGTCTCGCCGTCCATGAACACGTAGTCGGTGCCGTCGTGGTACAGGTACGTCATGTCGCGGCGGTCCACGGTGGCGGTCTCGACCTTCACCCCGGCGTTCCAGGTCTTGTCGACGGTCTTGCCGGAGAGCACGTTCTTGATCTTCGTACGGACGAACGCCGGCCCCTTGCCGGGCTTGACGTGCTGGAACTCGATGATCTGCCACAGCTGACCATCGATCTTCAGCACGAGCCCGTTCTTGAAATCGCTGGTATCGGCCACTTGGTTTCGCGTCTCCTAGAGTCGAGGTACCGCCCTCATACGACGGTCAATGTCTTGTCGGTGAGTGTGAGCAGCTCCGGTCCCTGCTCACGCACCACGAGCGTGTCCTCGATCCGCACGCCTCCGCGCCCGGAGAAGTACACGCCCGGTTCGACGGTCACCGCCGCACCGCAGGCAAGTGTACCGGTCGCCGCCTGGCCGATTCCGGGTGCTTCGTGGATCTCCAGACCGACCCCGTG
>NZ_PCZU01000235.1:7074-7169 GCF_002887785.1 Rhodococcus sp. ENV425 | reverse complement strand
CGACGCCGTCCGCCGCGGTGCCGCCGTGGTGGTCGATTTCGTGGCGGCCTCCTGCCCCGGGCGGCGCCGGGGGGCATCCGACGTCGATCGGCGGG
>NZ_PCZU01000235.1:4280-6992 GCF_002887785.1 Rhodococcus sp. ENV425 | reverse complement strand
CGACGCCGTCCGCCGCGGTGCCGCCGTGGTCGATTCCGTGGCGGCCGACTTCGTGGCGGCCGACTTCGCGGCGGTCGGTTTCGTGGCGGACGAGCGTCTGCGGGGCGCTCGTTCCCGGCCGGCGGTGGCCGACGCCGTCGGCCTTTTCGCCGTCTCGGACGACGGGGCCGCACGACGCGGCCGCTCGGTCGTCCTGGTCGAGCTGCCCCGGTCCGCGGCCTTGGTAGCCGTTCGGCCGGGGCTGCCGGATGCGGTCCGGCCACCCTTGTCGCCCCGTGCGCCCATGCAGAAGGCGTACCCCTCATGCGGTCCCGGTAAACCCGCCGACCGGGGCGAATGCACTCGAGCAGAATGCGCACAACGGCGCTATCGCACGCAACGGTGACCACCCGCAGTGGCCTGCCCCACACTTCCGTGTAGCAGAGATCACACCGGGCGACGACCCGGATTCTCGAACCCCCTCCGCACCGTCCACCGACGAAAGCGAGCAGATCGTGCTTGTCTTCCTCGGCTTCCTCATGGTTGCCGTCTTCATGTATCTGATCCTGTCCAAGAGGGCCACTCCCGTCGTCGGGCTGATCCTCGTTCCGGTCGCCTTCGGCCTGTTCGCCGGTGCGGGCGCCGATCTCGGCGACATGATCGTCGACGGGGTCACCGACCTCGCCCCGACGGCCGCGCTGCTGTTCTTCGCGATCATCTTCTTCGGGATCATGATCGACGTGGGGCTGTTCGACCCCCTGGTGCGGCTCGTCCTGCGGCTCGTCCGGGACGACCCGGCGCGGCTCGTCGTGGGGACGGCAGTGCTGGCGATGGTCGTCTCCCTCGACGGCGACGGCTCGACCACCTTCATCATCACCACGTCCGCGATGCTGCCGCTGTACCTGAAGCTGCGGGTGAGCCCGGTGGTGCTGACGGTTGTCGCGGGCCTGTCGAACGCGACGATGAACATCATCCCGTGGGGCGGCCCGACGGTCCGCGCCGCCAGCGCGCTCGGCCTGTCCCCGTCGGATGTGTTCGTCCCGATGATCCCGTCGCTGCTCGTCGGCCTGGTCGTCGTGCTCGGGTTCGCGCTGCACCTCGGTGTCATGGAGCGCCGGCGCCTCGGCAAGCTGGTGTGGACCGCTGAGCCGGTCCTGGCCGGCGCCGGCCGCGGCGGCTCCACGGGAGCGGGTCGTTCGGGTTCGCGTGGCGCCGGCAGCGGATCCGGCCCGGACGCGCCCGGCGACGACGAGACCGGCGGTTTCGTCGCAGGTCTCGACCCGACCCGCGCGACCCTGCGACCGAGGCTGCTGCCGTTCAACGCGCTGCTCACCGTCGCCCTGCTCGTCGTCCTCGGGCTCGACATCCTGCCCATCCCCGTCCTGTTCATGATCGCCGCAGGTCTGGCGCTGGCCGTGAACTTCCCGCGCGTGTCGGAGCAGTCCGAGGCGATCGTCCGGCACTCGTCGAGCATCGTGTCGGTCGTGGCCATGGTGTTCGCGGCCGCCGTCCTGACCGGTGTGTTCCAGGGCACCGGCATGGTCGAGGAGATGGCGCAGTGGCTGACCGGCGCGATCCCGGACGCGCTCGGCCCCTACCTGGCCGTGATCACGGGCGTGCTCAGCATCCCGTTCACCTTCTTCATGACCAACGACGCGTTCTACTTCGGCGTGCTGCCGGTCCTGGCCGAGACGGCCGCCCAGTACGGGATCGAACCGGTCGAGATGGCCCGCGCCTCGATCACCGGCCAGCCCGTGCACATGCAGAGCCCGCTGGTGCCCGCGATCCTGCTGCTCGTCACCCTCGCCGGCGTCCAGCTCGCCGACCACCACCGCAAGGTGCTGTGGCGTGCGACGCTCGTGTCGCTCACCATGCTGGCCGTCGGCATCCTCCTGGGCCAGATCCCGCTCGGCTGAGCTCCGCACCGACGTACCGTCGCGAGAAACGGATCAACGTGTCGGACCCCGAATTGCCGGAGGCGTCGTGAGGCTGCGCACCCAGGTGCTGCTGTTGCAGTCCGCCGTGGTGGCGGTGGCGCTCGGACTCGGGTTCGCGGCGTTCGTCACCACCACCGAGGACCGCGTCACCGACGAATACGGACAACGCGCCCTCGCCGTCGCCCGGACCGTCGCAGCCGATGCCACGGTCCGGGCCGAGGTGGCCCGGCTCGCGGCCGCCGACGACGGAGTCGTCGCACCCGGCAACCCGGAGCTCGCGACCGGCACGGTCCAGCAGGCCGCCGAGGCGGTGCGCGCGGCCACCGGCGCGTTGTTCGTGGTGGTCACCGACGAGCAGGGACTGCGGCTGGCTCACCCCGACGCGCGGCTGCTCGGTCTGCGGGTCAGCACCGACCCGGACGAGGCCCTGGCCGGACGGGAGGTGGTGCGCAGCGAGCGCGGCACCCTCGGCGACTCCGTCCGGGCCAAGGTGCCCGTCGTCGCCCCCGGCTCGGAGCGGGTCGTCGGCGAGGTCAGCGTCGGCATCGCCACCGACCGCGTCCGGTCGGAGCTGCGCGAGGACGTCGCGCAGGCGGCGCTCGTCGCGGCCGGCGCCCTGGCGTGCGGCGCCGCGGGATCGGCGCTGCTGGCCCGCCGGTGGAAGCGGCTGACCCTCGGCCTCGAGCCCGAGCAGCTCGCCGAGCTGGTCCGGGAGCAGGAGGTCGTGCTGCACGGCATCGGGGAAGGGGTGATCGGCGCCGACACCGAGGGGGTGGTCACCGTCGTCAACGCCGAG
>NZ_PCZU01000235.1:0-4216 GCF_002887785.1 Rhodococcus sp. ENV425 | reverse complement strand
CCCCGCGCCTGCTCGACGTCGCGCGCCGCCCCCGCGACGAGCCGGTGGCCGCCGCCGCGGGCGACCGGATCGTGCTGGCCGTCGCGCGACGGGTCCTGCGCGACGGCCGCGACCTGGGCACCGTGATGTCGGTGCGCGACCGCACCGACGTCGAGAAGCTCACCCGCGAACTCGACGCCGTGCAGTCGCTGACCACCGCCCTGCGGGCCCAGCGGCACGAGACCGCGAACCGCCTGCACCTGCTCTACGGCCTGCTGCAGCAAGGCCGCAGCGCTCAGGCCACCGAGTACCTCGAGCAGCTCCTCGGATCCGGGCCCACCGGCCGGCCCCTCGACGGGCTCGACGCCGTCGCCGACCCGTACCTGCACGCCTTCCTCACCGCCAAGGCCGCCCACGCGCGGGAGAGCGGGGTGACGCTGGTCCTCGGCGAGAACACCTGGGTGCGCGGCACCGTCCGCTGCCCCGTGGACGTCACGACCGTGCTGGGCAACCTGCTCGACAACGCGATCGAGGCGGCCCGCGAGCACGGGCACGACCCCGCGGAGGTGGAGGTCGAACTCGTCGAGGCCGGCCGCGACCTGCACCTGGCCGTCGCGGACACCGGTGCCGGCATCGCCGCCGGCCGCGCCGGGGAGGTCTTCGGGGAGGGTGTCACCACCCACGCCGACGGTGCCGTCCCGGGCGGTCGCGGAATGGGCCTGGCGCTGGCGCGGCAGGTGGCCCGGCAGCACGGCGGCGACGTGATCCTCGCCGATCCCGGCGGGCGGCGCACCCCGGACAATCCCACCGGGGGCGCGGTGTTCGTCGCCACGCTGATCGACGTACTCGACCAAGGAGACACCGCGTGGGCGGATCCGATCTGACGGTGCTCGTCGTCGACGACGACTTCCGCGTCGCGGAACTGCACGCGAGCGTGGTCGCCGCGGTGGCCGGGTTCCGCGTGGCGGCGGTCGCCGGTACCGTCGCGGCCGCGCGCGCCGCGGTCCGCGAGGCCCCGGTCGACCTCGCGCTCGTGGACGTGTACCTGCCCGACGGCTCCGGCATCGACCTGATCCGTGAACTCGACTGCGACGCATTCGTACTCGGCGCGGCCGCCGAGGGCACGACGGTGCGGGCCGCGCTGGCCGCCGGCGCCTCGGGGTATCTGGTCAAGCCGTTTCCCAACACCGAACTCGCGCGGCGGTTGTCGGCGTACGCGCAGTACCGGCGTCTCGTCGCCGGCGCCGAACTCACCCAGGCCGAGATCGACTCGGCGCTCGCCGCGCTGCGCCCGGCGCCGTCGGGCGCCGGCGACAGGGCGCCCCGATCGGTGACCAAAGAACTTGTCCTGCAAGCTCTCTCGTCCTCGAACACGCCCATGTCGGCGGGGGAGGTGGCGGCCACGATCGGGGTATCCCGTGCGACCGCCCAGCGTTATCTCGCCGCGCTCGTCACCAAGGGGCAGCTGCGGATGCAGCTCCGGTACGGCAGCACGGGACGACCGGAACAGGAGTACCGCCTCCCGCCCGGCTGAACCGGCCGGCGGTCAGCCGATGGTGGGGCCGAGCAGATCGTCCGCGTCGGTGATCCGGTACGCGTAACCCTGTTCGGCGAGGAACCGCTGCCGGTGCGCGGCGTACTCGGCGTCGAGGGTGTCGCGCGCGACGACCGAGTAGAAGTGCGCCTGCCCGCCGTCGTGCTTGGGGCGCAGCAACCGGCCGAGGCGCTGCGCCTCCTCCTGGCGCGAGCCGAACGTGCCCGACACCTGCACCGCCACCGACGCCTCGGGCAGGTCGATCGAGAAGTTCGCGACCTTCGACACGACGAGCACCTTCAGCTCACCGGCGCGGAAGCGGTCGAACAGCTCCTCGCGCTCCTTGTTCCGGGTCGAGCCCTTGATCACCGGGGCGTCCAGCGCCTCGCCGAGCTCGTCGAGCTGATCGAGGTACGCCCCGATGATCAGGGTGGGGGAGTCGCGGTGCCGGTCCAGGATCGACTTCACCACCGCGATCTTCGTGTGCGCGGTCGAGCACAGCTTGTACCGCTCCTCGGGCTCGGCCACCGCGTACGTCATCCGTTCCGCGTCGGTCAGGGTCACCCGCACCTCGACGCACTCCGCGGGCGCGATCCAGCCCTGCGCCTCGATGTCCTTCCACGGTGCGTCGTAGCGCTTGGGGCCGATGAGCGAGAATACGTCGCCCTCGCGGCCGTCCTCGCGCACGAGGGTCGCGGTGAGGCCGAGCCGGCGCCGGGACTGCAGGTCGGCCGTCATCCGGAACACCGGGGCGGGCAGCAGATGCACCTCGTCGTAGATCATCAGCCCCCAGTCGCGGGAGTCGAACAGCTCGAGGTTGCGGTACTCGCCCTTCGACTTGCGGGTGATGACCTGGTAGGTGGCGATGGTGACCGGGCGGATCTCCTTCTTCTCCCCGGAGTACTCGCCGATCTCGTCCTCGGTGAGCGACGTGCGGGCGATCAGCTCGCGCTTCCACTGCCGGCCCGCGACGGTGTTGGTCACCAGGATCAGGGTGGTGGCGCCCGCCTTGGCCATCGCGGCCGCACCCACCATCGTCTTCCCCGCCCCGCACGGCAGCACCACCACGCCGGAGCCGCCGGCCCAGAACGAGTCCGCGGCCATCTCCTGGTAGTCCCGCAGGTGCCAGGGGTTGGTCTCGAAGTCGAGGTTGATCGCGTGTGCCTCACCGTCGACGTAGCCGGCGAGGTCCTCGGCCGGCCAGCCGACCTTGAGCAACATCTGCTTGAGCCGGCCGCGCTCGCTCGGATGCACGATCACGGTGTCGTCGTCGAGCCGGGCGCCGAGCATCGGCGCGATCTTCTTGTTGCGCATCACCTCCTCGAGCACCGCCCGGTCGAGGCTGACCAGGGTCAGGCCGTGTGCGGGGTTCTTCACCAGCTGCAGCCGGCCGTAGCGGGCCATGGTGTCGACGATGTCGACGAGCAGCGGCTGCGGGACCGCGAACCGGGAGTGGGTGACCAGGGCGTCGACGACCTGCTCGGCGTCGTGTCCCGCGGCGCGGGCGTTCCACAACGCCAGCGGGGTGACCCGGTAGGTGTGCACGTGCTCGGGGGCGCGTTCGAGCTCGGCGAACGGCGCGATGGCCTGCCGGGCCTCGTTCGCGAGGGCGTGGTCGACCTCGAGGAGCAGGGTCTTGTCGGACTGGACGATCAACGGTCCGTCGGCCACGGACGCCTCCTAGCACGGGAACAGGCAGAACCTCCCCATTCTCCAGGTGCGGCGGCAGGCCCGCCACCGGCCGCCGTCACTCCACGAGCGCGACCGTGGTGATGCGGTGCAGCACGAAGCTGCGGACCGTGCCCGCGGCGGGGTCGAACGCCTCGAGCTGCCCCCCGCCGACGGCGACGGGATCGACGATGCGGTGGGTGGCGACGCCCTGCGCGTCGACGTAGCCGATCCGGACGCTGCGCTTGCCGTGCGCGGCGAGTTGCAGCAGCGCCATCGTCGCGGCACCGCCCGTGCGGGTGCCGTCGCCGCGGACGGTGGTGCCGCGTGGGGCGGCCGCGGCCCGGTCCCCGGCGCGCAGCGTGCGGATCAGGGTGTCGAGTTGCTCCCCGGTGGGCGGCGTCGGTCCGATGTAGCGGGGCCGTGCCCGCGGCACCGACACCCGGGCGCCTCGTGGCCGCAGGTCCAGCACTGCGCCGGTGGCGTCCTCGCCCGCGGGCGCGAAGCCCGCACCGCGCAGCTCGGCGAGCACCTCCGCCAGCGGCGCCTGCGACACCGCGACCGTCGGCGCGACGGCCCGCAGGGCGAGGTGGCCGGCGACGGGGTGACCGAGCACCTCGGCCAGCAGCGCCGGGTCGTCGGAGCGGACGAACGAGGCGGCGATCCCGGCGCGGAGCCGGCCGTGGCGGCGGGCGACGTCGTCGATCAGGTAGGTCAACGCCTGGGGGACGGGAGTGCGCGAATGCGTGGCGAACAGGGCGTGCAGCTCGGCGGCGCCGGTGCCCGCGTCCAGAGCGCGGCGCACGCCGGTCTCGCTCACCCGGTACACCGTGGCCGCGCCCGCCGACTCGACGTCGGCGACGAGGGCGATGCGGTCCGCGAGTTCGGGCACCAGGGGGCCGGGCGCCACCACCGTCAGGTCGGCCTGGACCAGCACGTAGTCGACCGGTTCCGGCAGGACCGCGGCCATCTCGGCCTCGGGGTCGCCGCCGTGCAGCAGCGCCTTGCCGGGCGAGGCGAGAGCCCCGTGCGCGA
>NZ_PCZU01000034.1:0-6159 GCF_002887785.1 Rhodococcus sp. ENV425 | reverse complement strand
GGGCCGCAAGCATCGCGACGACCAGCTCGCCCGCGCGCGCGGCGCGCGCGTCGCCGCACACGAGCACCACGCTGCGGGGGTGCAGGCCGTGCAGGCGGTCGAGGATCTGCTCGTCGACGGCCGCGGCGGTGGCCCGGATCTGGGCCCCACCGAGCGCGGCGAACCGCAGGATCCCGTCGACGTCCGCGTCGATCAGGGCGTCCGTGTCGTCCAAGTCGAGGAACGAAGAGGGAGCCGTCATGGCTGCGCCACCATCCTTCCGACTCGAACCGTCCCGGCGCCGGGCCCCGGGAACTCGATTATCCCCGCCACGGATACTTCCGTCACGCGCGCACGATTGCCAGGATTTCCCTCACCAGCGCGTCGACCTGTTCGGCGGTGCGGGCCTCGACGTTGAGCCGCAGCAGCGGCTCGGTGTTGGAGGCGCGCAGGTTGAACCAGGCGCCGTCGGCGAGGTCGACGGTGACGCCGTCGAGCCGGTCGACCGATTCGGCACGATCGCCGAATGCCTCGAGCACGGCGGCGGTGCGCTCCGCGGCGTCGGCGACGGTGGAGTTGATCTCCCCGGACGCCGCGTACCGGTCGTAGCCGGCCATCAGCTCGGACAGCGGCCGGTCCTGCCCGGCGAGCGCGGCGAGCACGTGCAGCGCGGCGAGCATGCCCGAGTCCGCGCCCCAGAAGTCGCGGAAGTAGTAGTGCGCGGAGTGCTCCCCCCCGAACACGGCCCCGGTCTCGGCCATCTGCTGCTTGATGAACGAGTGCCCGACGCGGGTGCGGACGGGCTTGCCGCCGAGTTCGGCGACCAGTTCCGGCACGGCGCGCGAGGTGATGAGGTTGTGGATGATCGTCGACCCGGGTTCCTTGGCGAGTTCCCGCGCGGCCACCAGCGCGGTGACCGCCGACGGAGTGACCGGCTCGCCGCGCTCGTCGACGACGAAGCAGCGGTCGGCGTCGCCGTCGAAGGCGAGTCCGAGGTCGGCACCGGATTCGCGCACGAGCTTCTGCAGGTCCACCAGGTTGGCGGGATCGAGCGGGTTGGCCTCGTGGTTGGGGAAGGTGCCGTCGAGTTCGAAGTACAGCGGCACGAGGTCGATCGGGAGCGCGCCGAACACCGCCGGCACCGTGTGCCCGCCCATGCCGTTGCCGGCGTCGACGGCGACCTTCAGCGGACGCATCGCCGACAGTTCCACCCGCGAGCGGACGAACGCGGCGTAGTCGGCGAGCACGTCCCGTTCGGAGACGGTGCCGGGGGCGCCGTCGAAGTCCGGGACGCCGGCGACGAGTTCGGCGGCGATGGTGGCGAGGCCGGTCTCCTGCCCGACCGGCTTCGCCCCGGCCCGGCACAGCTTGATGCCGTTGTAGCGCGCCGGGTTGTGGCTCGCGGTGAACACGGCGCCGGGGGCCTCGAGGATGCCGGAGGCGAAGTACAGCTGGTCGGTGGAGGCGAGTCCGATGTGCACGACGTCGAGTCCCTGGGCGGTGACGCCGGCGGCGAAGGCCTGCGACAGCTGCGGGGACGATTCGCGCATGTCGTGGCCGATCACGATGCGGGTGGCGCCGCCGTCGCGCATCAGGCGAGCGAAGGAGGCTCCGACATCACGGACGAACCCCGCATCGAGCTGTTCTCCCACCACGCCACGCACGTCGTATGCCTTGACCACGGCGGACACGGACTCGGCAGATCTCGCCACTGTTGCTGCTCCTGATCGTCGACTGGCACCGCCGCCTCCGCGGCGGGGCACGGTCAGCCTAGTGGGCGACGATCAGGACGTGGGATCGGGCAACACGCGCAGGTGGCCACGGCGGCCGGTGCGGGCCGTGGGCGGCGCGGCCAGCGCCGTGGGGACACCGGAATCGGTGTCGTCGGAGTCGGTTCGGGCACGCTCGCCGAGACCGGCCTCACGCACCGCTTCGGCCAGGGCGGTCAGGTCGTCCTCGTCCGGAGTGCCGGTGGTGAAGGCACCCTCGTACCGGACCAGCTCCCACCCCTTCGGCGCGGTGATCCGCGAGCCGTGCGATTCGCACAGATCCCACGAGTGCGGCTCGGCGACCGTCGCCAGCGGACCGACGACCGCGGTGGAGTCCGAGTACACGTAGGTCAGCGTCGCAACAGCAGGGTTCTTGCACCCAGGCCGGCAGCATCGACGCAGTGATCTCACAGTCGGAGAGTAGCGCGCCGTCCGCCCGGGGACTATCCGGACACACCGGAGAACCCGGTACGGATTTTCGTGTCGTACTGTCCAGAGCATGCACCGATCGCGCCGTTCCCGCCCCGTGACGTCCCGCTCGGTCGCGCGACGCGGCCGCGGCGTGCGCGGGCCGTTGTTCCCGCACGAGCTGCCGGCGTGGCGCTCACGGGCGGAGAAGTTCGATCTGCTCGTGCTGGGGGCGTTCGCCCCGATCGACGCGCAGTGGCACGACCGGCTGACCAAGCTCGACATCGCCGTCGACGAGGTGCCCAAGATCCGCGCCCTCGACCCCGACTCGGTGAACTGGCCGTCGGAGGTGGTCGCGGACGGTCCGGTGCCGCTGTCGCGACTCGTGCCCGCGGGGATCGACCGCCGCGGCGCCGCGACGCGGGCCCGGATCGTGCTCTTCCGCCGCCCGCTCGAACTGCGGGCGAAGGATCCCGAGGATCTCACCGATCTGGTCCACGACGTCCTCGTGCACCAGGTCGCCACCTACCTCGGCGTGGAACCCGAGGTCATCGACCCCGAGCTCGGCGGCTTCGACGAGGACTGACGTCCTCAGACGATGCCGCGCTTGAGGCGCCGGCGCTCCCGCTCCGACAGACCGCCCCAGATGCCGAAGCGCTCGTCGTTGGCCAGCGCGTATTCGAGACACTCGTCCCGGACCTCGCAGCCCAAGCAGATCCGCTTCGCCTCCCGGGTCGATCCGCCCTTCTCGGGGAAGAACGCCTCGGGATCCGTCTGCGCGCACAGCGCGCGTTCCTGCCACTGTTCGTCGCCACCGTCGGATGGGTCGCCGAAACCATCGATCAGGCTGAGCACGGGTCGCGCGGGCGCGTCCCCCCCGATGCCGTCGATGTCGTCCCGAACGTCCTCGCCTGCAGTGTCGATGCCTGCAGTGTCGATCCGAGAGCTCTCGAACCATTCGCGCTCGTCGGCCATCGTTCGCCTCCTCACCTGCAGCGCTGCAACTCTCGTCGAAACCGGCCCACTCCGCGCCATCCCCGGTCGAACATGCGTTCGAATGCAGTTCACCACAACCGATCTCGGCCCCGGTTCACTGGAAATGACACTTATGTGATTAGACACGTGGGGCGTGTCGCGGTCAAGCCGAGCGGCGCCGCTGCCTTACCATCCGGGGTTCTCCACCGTGCCGGTGCGCACCCGCCGCCCGGGCGCGCAGGCACCCCGGCAGCCCACCCGGCGCACCGCCTAGGCTTGCCCTGTGAACGTGACTGTATTGGTCGGCGGCGTCGGAGGTGCGCGTTTTCTCACCGGCGTGCGCCGGCTCCTCGGCATCGAACCCGGCCGCGACCTCGACCCCGACGCCGCACACCGGGTCACCGCGATCGTCAACATCGGCGACGACGTCTGGATGCACGGGCTGCGGATCTGCCCCGACCTGGACACGTGCATGTACACCCTCGGCGGCGGGATCGACACCGAACGCGGATGGGGCCGGGCCGACGAGACCTGGCACGCGAAGGAGGAGCTGGCGGCCTACGGCGCCACACCCGACTGGTTCGGTCTCGGCGACCGCGACATCGCGACCCACCTGCTGCGCACCCAGTTGCTGAGCGCCGGATACCCGCTCTCGGCCGTGACCGAGGCCCTGTGCGACCGGTGGAAGCCCGGCGTCACCCTGCTCCCGGTCTCCGACGACCGCAGCGAGACCCACGTGGTCATCACCGATCCGGCCGACGGCGAGCAGCGCGCCGTGCACTTCGAGGAATGGTGGGTCCGGCACCGCGCGCAGGTCCCCACGCACAGCTTCGCGCACATCGGCGCCGAGAAGGCCGCCCCCGCTCCCGGAGTGCTCGCGGCGATCGAATCGGCGGACGTGGTGATCCTCGCCCCGTCGAACCCGGTGGTGAGCATCGGCGCGCTCCTCGCGATCCCCGGCCTGCGCGGCGCGCTGCGCACCACGTCCGCGAAGATCGTCGGCCTCTCGCCGGTGATCGACGGAAAGCCGTTGCGCGGCATGGCCGATGCCTGCCTCGACGTGATCGGCGTCGAGTCGACCGCCCAGGGCGTCGGGCGGCACTACGGCGCCCGCAGCGGCGCGGGCCTGCTCGACGGGTGGCTGATCCACTCCACCGACACCGCCGATGTGCCCGGCGTCGAGGTGCGCAGCGTGCCGCTGCTCATGACCGATCCGGACGCGACAGCCGAGATGGCTCGCGCCGCATTAGAACTGGCAGGAGTGACCCCGTGACCATGCCCACCGACACGGCCACCGGGACCGCCGCCGGAGTGCGCGACCACTCCCCCGGGCGGCCGATCGAGATCCTCCCGGTGCCGGGCCTGCCCGAGTTCCGGCCCGGCGACGACCTCGCCGCCGCAGTGGCCACCGCCGCACCCTGGCTCGCCGACGGGGACGTCCTCGTCGTCACCAGCAAGGTCTTCTCCAAGGTCGAGGGCCGCATCGTCGACGCCCCCACCGATCCCGAGGCCCGCGACACGCTCCGGCGCCGCCTCGTCGACCAGGAGGCCGTACGCGTGCTCGCCCGCAAGGGCCGCACCCTCATCACCGAGAACCGGCTCGGGATCGTGCAGGCAGCCTCCGGGATCGACGGCTCCAACGTCGCCGCGTCCGAGCTCGCCCTGCTGCCCGAGGACCCGGACGCGAGCGCCGCGGCGCTGCGGGAGCGCCTGGGGACCCTGCTCGGCGTGACGGTCGCGGTGGTCGTCACCGACACGATGGGCCGGGCCTGGCGCGTCGGCCAGACCGACGCCGCGATCGGTGCGGCCGGGATCCCGGTCCTGCACGAATATGCCGGATCCCGGGACGCACAGGGCAACGAGCTGTTCGTCACCTCCGTCGCCGTCGCCGACGAGATCGCCGCCGCGGGCGACCTCGTCAAGGGCAAGCTGGGCGGGGTACCGGTCGCGGTGGTCCGCGGTCTCGACCTGCCCGACAACGGTTCCACCGCACAGGAACTGATCCGCGGCGGGGAGGACGACCTGTTCTGGCTCGGCACCGCCGAGGCACTCGAGCAGGGCCGCCGTGAGGCGCTGCTGTTGCGCCGGTCGGTGCGCGAATTCTCCTCGGAACCGGTCGATCCCGAGGATCTGCGGGACGCGGTCGCCGAGGCGCTCACCGCTCCGGCGCCGCACCACACCCACCCGGTGCGGTTCGTCTGGGTCCGCACCGAGCAGGTCCGCCGGCGGCTGCTCGACCGCATGCGCGAACGCTGGGCCGCCGACCTCGCCGGCGACGGGCTCGACCCGGCGGCGATCGACCGCCGGGTCGGCCGCGGCGCCATCCTCTACGGCGCCCCCGAAATGGTGATCCCGTTCTGGGTTCCCGACGGCGCACACAGCTACCCCGACGCCCGCCGCACCGCCGCCGAGGCCACGATGTTCACCGTCGCCGCCGGCGCTGCCGTGCAGGGGTTGCTGGTCTCGCTCGCCGTGCGCGGGCTCGGCAGCTGCTGGATCGGGTCGACGATCTTCGCCCCGGACGTCGTGCGGCGTGAACTCGGCCTGCCCGGGGACTGGTCGCCGCTCGGCGCGATCGCGGTCGGGCACCCCCTCGAGCCGGCGACACCGCGCGTTGCCCCCGCGGCCGGCGACCTGCTGCTGGAGCTTTGAGGTGACCGCGTCCACGCTGCACGCCTCGGCCGTCGACCGGCTGCAGAACTGGCGGACCGACTCGGTGGACGCGGAGTCGCTGCGGCACACCATGCTCGCGTTCCTCGACGCCGCGCCCGAGGGGTGCCTCCGCAGGCACGTGCCCGGGCACGTCACGGCGTCGTCGCTCGTGCTCGACGCCGACCGCCGGCACGTGCTGCTCACCCTGCATCCCCGGGTGGGGCGGTGGATCCAGCTCGGCGGGCACTGCGAGGAATCCGACGAGACGGTCGTCGGGGCGGCGCTGCGGGAGGCGACCGAGGAGTCCGGCATCGAGAACCTGGTCATCGATCCGGAACTGCTCTCGGCGCACACCCATCCGATCACCTGCTCGCTG
>NZ_PCZU01000234.1:0-1627 GCF_002887785.1 Rhodococcus sp. ENV425 | reverse complement strand
CCGGTGGCCCCGGATCCGGTACCGCCGGGGGCGGCGCCGGATCCGGGGAGGGGGTGGCACCGGCGGGGGCGGAGGTCCGGCGTTGACGCTCGCGCCAGGCGCGCGCACGTTCGGCGCTGTTGGCGTACTGCTTGCGGCGGCCGCCCGTCGCCGGGGTGTCCCCGATCGGTGTGCCGCCCGACGAGGCTGCATCGCTCACGACCGCAGGTTACCAGGGCGAACACCTCCGAACGTTCGAAACAAACGTTCGGAGGTCACGAATGGGTCATCTTTGCGAACGTTCGAATCGTTCGTTCGGTTTCGGTCGTTCTACCAGGTGACGGACAGATCGTCGGCGACACCCAGGTCGGCGCACAACCGGCGGATCGCGCTGCAGTCCTGCACCACCCGCCGCGGATGCGGCGCCGCCGCGGTGTCCGCGAGCATCTCCCGCCCGCCCGGAACGCGCTCCGCCTCCACGATCGCCGCCCAGGTTCCCAGATCGCTGCCGGTGAAGGCCTCGATGCCCGCCGCCAGGGCCTCGACCAGCTGCGCCCGGTCGCCGGGCCCGAGATCGGTGAACACCATCTTCAGCAGCTCGGCCGCGAGGGAGGCGTGGCTGAGCTCGTCGCGCCGGTGCAGGGCCACCGTCGTGCGGTTGACCGGCTGCAGATCCTCGTCCTCGGTCATCAACCCGAGAAACGCGCTGATGGACGTCTCCGCGACGGTGGTGAACGCCAGCCGGATCAGGGCCTGCGCCCGCGGATCCGGCGCCGCGTCGACGGCGGCGCGGTGCTCGCGCACGGTCCGGCACGGCGGCAGCGCCGACTCGGGCATCCGCCAGCCGCGACGCCGGCGGATCACCGCGCTCGCGTTGAGATGCATCAGGGTGTGGTACTGCTCGTCGACCATCGCCTGCAGCACCCCCGCGGTGACGGTGTCCGACGGTCCGACCTCGAAGAAGTCCGTCGTGATCAGCGCGAAGCCGGGGTTGACCACGTACTGCTCGATGTCCATGACGTTCTTGTTGTACGCGATCCACCCCCAGCCCCGCAGCCGGGCCCGGCGCTCCTCGTCCAGGGCACGGTACGCGGGGTGGGCGTGGAACGGCACGAGTTCGTCCGGGAAGTCCAGCCGGGTCGGATCGAACAGCTCGTCGAGATCGGGTTCGCGCTTCTTGACCGTGGCGCGCCGCCCCCATGACCGCGCCAGGCCCCGCACGACGGCGCTCTCGACGACGTCGTGCGGATCGTGGTCGGGCAGCGCGGGCGCGAGCAGCGGGCCCCGCGCCCCGGACAGATCAGGCTCGGCCATGGCGGCTCTCCGTTTCCTCGTGCGTCAGCTCCGCGAACAGTCCCGCACACAGCTCCCGATACCGGTCGGCGTCCGCGCCCAGCGGCGTTCCGGCCCGGGCCAGCAGGTCCGCGAACCCGGCCACCGAACCGGCGCCGACCACTGCGTCGAGTTCGTCGAGGGAGGCGCGCAGCGCCGCCCGGGCGGCGGCCGCGTGCGGATTGCCGGCCTGCACGTCGAGATACACCTCGGGCGCGCCGGCGGTGATCCGCGCGAGCAGCGCCCGCAGCAGCACGTGCGGCGGCGGTGCCGTCGCCCCCGCCACCGACGGGGACACGTCGAGCCGGCCCAGCGC
>NZ_PCZU01000233.1:1297-3062 GCF_002887785.1 Rhodococcus sp. ENV425 | reverse complement strand
ACGTAGAGTTCGCCGACGGTGCCGGGCGGGGTGCGGCGCAGCGACCGGTCCAGGATCTGCACGTCGAACCCGGGCAGCGGCCGCCCGACGCCGGGCTCGGCGGCGGGGCCGCGGGTGACGTGCACGGTGGTCTCGGTGATGCCGAACATGTTCACCGCGCGCACGTGCGGCCGGTCCGCGAGCCACGGCCGGACCCGCCCGGGGTCGAGGGCTTCGCCGCCGAAGATCAGCAGCCGCAGCGTGGGCAGCGCGGTGTCGACGGTGGCGAGCTGGCCGAACGCGGTGGGCGTCTGGTTGAGGACGGTGACGCCCTCGCCGTCGAGCAGCGCGGCGAACGCCCCGGGGTCGCGGGCGGTGTAGTGGTCGACGACGACGAGCCGCCCGCCGGTGGTGAGCGCCCCCCACATCTCCCACACGGAGAAGTCGAACGCCGGGGAGTGGAACAGGGTCCACACATCGCGCGGGCCGAACCCGACGTCGCCGGTGGCGGCGAACACCGCGGCGGCGGCCTCGTGCCCGACGAGCACGCCCTTGGGGATGCCGGTGGAGCCGGAGGTGTAGATCAGGTACGCGCCGGCACCGGCGGGCACGGCCGCGTCGAATGCGGCGCCGGCGTCCAGGCGTTGCCGAACCTCGGGCGCATCGACGTGCAGGAGAGCCACATCCGTGTCGACCGCGAACCCGGTGTCGCACAGCACCGCGGCGGGGGCGGCGTCGTCGAGCAGGGCGCGCAGCCGCGCCGGCGGGTGGGTGACGTCCAGCGGCAGGTACACGGCGCCGGCGCGGGCGACGGCGAGGATCGCCACCACCAGGTCGAGCGAGCGGGGCAGCGCGACGGCGACGACGTCCTCGACACCGAGCCCGCGCTCGGCGAGCATTTCGGCGAGCGCCCCGGAGCGGGCGTGCAGCTGGGCGTAGGTCAGGGTGTCGGCGCCGTGGGTGAGCGCGACCGCGTCGGGGCGGCGGCGTGCCTGCTCGGCGACCAGCGCGGGCAGCGTGGCCGTGTCGGGGGCCGGCCGGGGCGCGGACGCGTCGTCGTCGGGGCCGAGCAGGTCGATGCCGCCGACGGCGACGGCCGGGTCGGCGGTGACCACGTCGAGGATGCGCAGCAGGAACGGCGCCCACGCGGCGACGGTGTCGTGGTCGAACAGGCCGCGGTCGTAGGTGAGCACCCCGTCGAGCCCGGTGGGGGTGCCGGCGTCGGAGCGGGTCTCGCGGACGGTGACCTCGAGATCGAATCGGGCCGTGCCGGTGGAGATCTCGCGCACCCCGGTCACGCCGGGCACGTCGAGGCCGTCCAGCGCGAAGCTCTCGTAGGCGAGCATCACCTGGAAGACCGGGTGGTGCCGCGACGCGGAGGCGCCGAGGGCGTCGACGACCCGGTCGAACGGCACGTCGGCGTGCGCGAACGCGTCGAGGTCGACGCGGCGAGTGTCGGCGAGCAGTTCCGCGAACGTCGCGCGGGCCGGCACGGGCAGCCGCAGCGCGACGGTGCCGACGAACATGCCGGCCACGTCGTCGAGCATCGGGTCGACCCGCCCGGAGACGGGGGTGCCGACGGTGACGTCCTCGGCGGCGGTCAGGGTCGCGAGCAGCACGGCGAGCGCGGCGTGCACGACCATGAACGTCGTCGCGTCGTGGGCGCGGGCCAGCTTGTCGACGGCGGCGTGCAGTTCGGCGGGCACCGAGAAGCGCACGCGCCCGGCGGCGCCGTCGCCGTCGCCGCGGGGACGGTCGGTGGGCAGGGCCAGCAGCGGCGGGGCGC
>NZ_PCZU01000233.1:1009-1182 GCF_002887785.1 Rhodococcus sp. ENV425 | reverse complement strand
GTCGCCGAGCAGGGTGTGCTGCCAGCGGGCGTAGTCGCGGTAGGTGACGGGCAGCGGCGGCCACGCCGGGGTGCGCCCGTCGCGCCGGGCGGCGTAGGCGAGCGCGAGGTCGCGGCCGAGCGGCAGCAGCGACAGCCCGTCGACGGCGATGTGGTGCAGCACCACCGCGAGGG
>NZ_PCZU01000233.1:0-944 GCF_002887785.1 Rhodococcus sp. ENV425 | reverse complement strand
CGGTGAGATCGAAACCGGCGCGGGCGAATTCGGTGAGGGCGTCGTCGAGGTCGGCGGGTGTCGCGTGTGGCGCGAGGTCGAGGGCGATGCCGGGCAGCACCCGCTGCGTCGGCCCGTCCGGGCCGTCGGGGTGGACGGTGCGCAGCACGGCGTGCCGGGCGATCACGTCCGCGGCGGCGACCGCGAGGGCGTCGAGGTCGGTGCCGGCGGCGAGGTCGACGGCGAACGCGACGTGGTCGCCGGGGGCGGCGTCGGCGACGTCGAGCCGGTTGGCGAGCCACATCCGCTGCTGCGCCGGCGCGAGCGGCACCGGACCGGTGTCGTCGGTCGGCAGCAGCGGAAGGCGTTCGCCGGCAATCGGATCGGACACGGCGACGGCGAGGCCGGCGACGGTGGGGTGTTCGAAGATCTCCCGCACGCCGACGCGGTGGCCGGCGACCGCGCCGAGGCGCGCGGCGAGCTGGGTCGCGAGCAGCGAGTTGCCGCCGAGCGCGAAGAAATCGTCGTCGGCGGCGACGGCGGGCACGTCGAGCAGGGCGGCGACGACACCGGCGACGAGTTCCTCGGCGGCGCTGCGATATCCGGTGCTCGGGCGGTCCGGGTCCGCGGTGGGTTCGGGCAGCGCGGCGCGGTCGACCTTGCCGGTGCTCGTGAGCGGCAGCGCGTCGAGGACGGTGACCGTGGCGGGCACCATGTGCCGCGGCAGCCGCGCGGCGACGAACTCCCGCAGCTCGGCCGGGTCGAGGCGGGCGGGGTCGGGACCGTGTACGTACGCGACAAGCGCCTCGCCCCGCACGACGGTGACGGCGGCGGCGACCGCGGGATGCCCGGTGAGGGTGGCGTCGATCTCGCCGAGTTCGATGCGGAACCCGCGGAGCTTGACCTGATGGTCGACCCGCCCGACGAACTCGAGGGCGGCTCCGCCGCCGGTGTGTCCTTTGGGC
>NZ_PCZU01000033.1:0-19060 GCF_002887785.1 Rhodococcus sp. ENV425 | reverse complement strand
GGCGGGCTGCGGGAACAGGAAATCCGCGGATCCGGTGGGCAGCAGGTCGGCGAGCGAGAATGCGTTCGCGGTGGCCGGAGCGGCGACGACGAGGGCAGCGCACCCGGCCGCGGTGGCGATGAGCCGACGAATCTTCATGTGTGTCTCTTTCTCTCGGGACGGCGCACGGATCGGGGGAATCCGCGCGGCCGCTCGATTATCCCTTTTGTCCATTCGCGGCACCGCATCGATCCCTTCTTCGATCATGAGAACTCGCTGATGTCGGTCTCCCCGAGGTTTCACGCGTGGGAACCACGGCTGGTGGTGCGCAACAGGGCGCACCGACGACAGGAGGACGATCATGGAGTTCGGCAGGAAGTGGATCGCAGTGGGAAATGAGCTTTGCTATCTCCAGACTCACATGATTTCGGCTATCGGCACTGAACCTGCAATGCGCGCGTAGCTACCGGCGCTGAATGCAGATGACCTTCGCATCTTCATCGCAAAGGCCATCTGCACCGAGTCTCGCTCTTATCTTTCGCGTGTCACCTCAGGGAACGCTGATGAAGTTCGAAAATCCGCCATGTCGGGCAGGCAGGTCTGCGAGTGCTTCGTTGATCTTCTCGAGCGGGAAACTGTGGTGTTCGAAGACCGAGAGGTCGAGGACCCCGGCGCCAGCGAGGTCGGCCATGTCCTGGGCTTCGGCGGTGGAGAACCACAAGCTGCCGAGCACGCTGATCTGCCGGCACATCAGCGAGAACATATCCAGCGGTGGGCGTTCCATCATGCCGCCGATATCGACCGCGACGCCACCGCGACGGAGGGTGGTAATGGCGTCGAGGAACGATTCGGCAGGGGCGCCGGGACCGAGGGCGTCGATGACGATGTCGACGCCCTCGCCGTGGTTGTGCTCGTGCACCCAGCTGCGCAGCTCACCCTCCCCGGCGGGGAGGACGTGGATGCGGTCGGGGGCGATCGCGCGGACGTCGTCGAGCAGGCCGGCGTTGCGGCCGGTGCCGAAGATGCGGGTCGCGCCGAGCGCGAGGGCGTTCAGGCAGGTGCCCAGGCCCAGAGTTCCTGAGATGCCGTCGATCAGGACCGTGGTGCCCGGGCCGGCGCCGGCCTTGCGCAGTGCCGAGTAGCCGGTGCCGAGATAGCCGAAGCGGGCGCCTTCCTCGAAGCTGACCGTGTCGGGCAGTTTGACCAGATTGCGTTGGGGTGCGGTCAGATACTCGCTGAGGCCGCCATAGGGGTAGGCGTCGAACATTTTCTGGCCGTCGGCGCCGAAGGAGAAGTAGCCCATGAAGGTATAGCGGTCACAGTTCTGATCGTTGCCCTGCCGGCAGGCGCGGCAGCCGCCGCAGGAGATGCCGGGGTTGACGTAGACCCGGTCACCGACGGCGACGTCGGTGACATGGCTGCCGACGGCGGCGACGACACCGGCAGAGTCGAGACCGAAGGCGGCGGGGAGCTTGGGCAGCGGCAGATAGGGGAACCATTCGCTGTAGGTGGCCAGGACGTTGCTCAGGTTCGGCACGACGTTGCATGCCTTGACCTGTACCAGCACATCGGTCGGCCGTGGCTCGGGAACAGGGAGGTCCTCGATCTGCATCGGCTGATTGATCTCGTGGAGGCGGGCCACACGCATGGTGGACTTCATGTACGAAAACTCCTGATATTTAGTGTGTTTGGTCGCGGTCTATAGGTGGGGATGTACGGCGCGGTCATGTGCCCGCATCGAAGCGAGCTTCGGTGTGATCAGGCGCGGGTGCCGGTGACCGTCGCGGTCAGGGCGGTGCGGACCTCGTCGACGGTGCTGATCTCGGCCAGCAGTCCGAGTGAGTCGATGCTCGCGTGGTGCGCTGCGGGGGTGGCTGCGGAGCATGCATCTTCGACGATCACCACCCGGTAGCCGAGATCGCTGGCCACCCGGGCAGTGCCCTCGACGGAGGCGTTCGTGGCCACTCCGGCGAAGACGAGAGTGGTGATGCCCTTCTCGCGCAGGACGGTGTCGAGGTCGGTACGAGCGAACGCGCCGATGCGCTGATGGGTGAGCACGATGTCATCTCCGTGCGGTGCGAGCGGTTCAACGATCTCGGCGAGTTCGCTGCCCTCTTTGAGGCAGCCGGATTGAGCGACGATGCCCAGCAGGGGTGAATTGACCTCGAGATCGGAGAAGTCGGGCTTCCACGCGACCCGGGTGTAGACGACGGTTGCGGCGGCCGTGCGGGCGGCGGCGATGAGCGCGGCAATCTGGTCGATGACGTGGCGTACGGTGACCTGCTGGTGGAAGAAGTCGGCGAAGGCGCCGGTGGGGCCGACGATGTCGCCTTGGCAGTGCACTGCCACGACGGCGGTGGTGCGCGGGTCGAGTTCCATCAAGAGCTCCTGGCTGGGAAAGGGTGGGGGCGGTCAGGCGTGGGCGAGGATCGAGTGCCCGATGTTGTCGATGTCGCGGGCAGCGGTGAACGGGTTGGACAGGAAGACCTGGAGTATGTCGACGCCGGCCTCGCGCATCAGGGCCGCCTTCTCGCGCAGGTCGGCGGGGGATCCGTACAGGCACCAGTAGTCGACGAGTTCTTTGGTGATGATCGGACGGTGTCGGGGATCGAGTCCGCGCAGGTATTTCGCCCAGACATCGAGGTAGTGCGGCTGGTCCGGGGTCTTCGGGTCAGCGAGGTACTGCTGGGCGGCGGTGAGGGACGCGTCGACAATCGGATCGCCGAGCTCTTCGCGGTGCTGGTCCATCAGCCCGGCGTTGGTGATGCATGAGCTGATCGGGCCGGAACCGAAGCCGTTGGTGACGCCGTCTTCCCAGGTTTCCCCGTTGCCGAGTTGGTAGAACCACGACAGAGAGACGAGCTTGACCGAACCCGGTGCCCGGCCGGCATCGGCGACCGCCTTGTCGAGTTCGCGGCGGATCAGGCCGATCATGTCGGTGTCGGGCCCGAGGCAGTAGACGACGGCGTCTGCGTACTTCGCCGCCTCGGCGAGCCCGCGGGGTCCGCCGGCCGCGACCCAGATGGGTATGTGGTCGGTGACGTTGTAGAAGCCACTGTCCTTGTCGAGGAACTCCACTTCCCGGGACTGCCCGAGCCAATGGTGGGTGACCCGGTGGCCGGCCATCAGCTCTCGTGAGACTTCGATGGCGTGGGTGAGTTCGGAGATCTTCGCGGTGCGGTTGCCCATCGAGCGCAGGGCGTTGTTGGCGGTGCCGATGCCGAGGAAGGTCCGGCCGGGGGCCAGGGCGTTGAGGGTGGCCATCGAATTGGCGGTGACCGGGGCGATCCGGGTCAGCGGATTGGTGACCATGGTGCCCAGGTTGATGGTGCTGGTGTGCTGGGTGGCAAGGGCGAGGAACTGGTAAGGGTCGGAGAACAGCAAGGGGCCTTCGCCGACGCCGAAGTGTGTGATGCCCAGGTCCTCGGCCCGTTTCACCACTGCGACCTGATCGATCTTGGCGCAGGTACCGATACAGAATTCCATGTTCTTCTCCTTGCATGTGGCCCGCGTTGCCGAGGGCACTGCTCGGCCTGTCGCCCGCAGAGGGCGCATGTCCGGGTGCCGGGATATGGCGCGTACGGCGTGCCCTCCGGCGTTAACCCCGAGGTTGGCCACGATGCCCCGTCCATCAGGTCTGGAATGCTAGCGTTCCAGACGAAGGTAACCCACAGTGACTCACACCACAAGTACTAGAATGCAAGCTGTTGCGGTGAGCGCCGCGGCATAAGGGGGAGCCATGTCCGGGACGCCGACGGAAAGCCTGACTCGATGACCACCACCGACACCGGCCCCAAGCCGGGCAGTGAGGCCGCCGCCCTGCTCGCCAATGTCCGCACCTCGGGGGCGCGGCTGTCCTCCGCGTTGTACGACATTCTGAAGAACCGGCTGCTCGAAGGGCGCTATGCGGCAGGCGAGAAGATCGTCGTCGAGTCGATCCGGCAAGAGTTCGGGGTGAGCAAGCAGCCCGTCATGGACGCTCTGCGCCGCCTGTCCAGCGACAAGCTGGTCCACATCGTTCCCCAGGTCGGTTGCGAGGTCGTCTCCTACGCCCCGCGCGAAGTGGAAGACTTCTACACCCTGTTCGGCGGTTTCGAAGGGACCATCGCCGCGGTAGCGGCCTCCCGGCGGACCGAGGCCCAGTTGCTGGAGCTGGACCTGATCTCGGCGCGGGTCGACGCCCTGATCACCTCCCACGACCCGGTGGTCCGCGCCCGCGGGTACCGCGTGCACAACCGGGAGTTCCATGCGGCCATCCACGCGATGGCGCACTCGCGGATCATGGAGGAGACCAGCCAGCGAATGTGGGATCTGTCGGACTTCCTGATCAACACCACCGGCATCACCAACCCGCTCTCGAGCGCACTGCCCGACCGGCAGCATGACCACCACGAAATCACCGAGGCCATCCGCAACCGTGACGCAGCTGCCGCCCGCGAGGCCATGGAACGCCACATCGTCGGCACCATCGCAGTAATCCGCGACGAATCCAACGCCCAGCTGCCGAGCTAGACCCCGATACCCGGGCCATCGACCGGCTCCGCTATCGCGCCACCTACGCCGAGGGGGGACTCTCGGCCGTAGCGCTGCAGACGATCCACCGGCACCCTCCACGCTGACCCCTGTCTCGCCCCAGAGGGCCGGCGCGCCGTCGATCACCTTTACCCTCATCCAGAGACTTGCGTCACCCTCTATGCCCGAGTAGCGTCTGAACTAGACGTCTAGCATTCTAGTTGAGTGCTCCCTCTCGAAGATTCTCCAGAGAACCCCTCTCGAACATCCCCAGAAGAAAGGAGCGGCCATGACGACCGCTTCGCACGCATCGTCCTTCGGGGCACGAGCCCACTTCCGCCCACAGATCGGGGAAGCCCGACCGTGAGCACCACACCTACCTCCCCGACGAAGACCTCACCGCTGCGGGTAGCGATGGCCAGCTTCATCGGTACCACCGTCGAGTACTACGACTTCTTCATCTACGGCACCGCGGCCGCGCTGGTATTCCCTGAGTTGTTCTTCCCGGATGTCTCGTCCGCGATCGGAATCCTGTTGTCGTTCGCGACCTTCGGCGTTGGGTTCCTCGCCCGCCCGCTGGGTGGCATAGTGTTCGGGCACTTCGGTGACCGGGTCGGCCGCAAGCAGATGCTGGTGATCTCCCTGGTCGGAATGGGCTCGGCCACCGTACTGATGGGATTGTTGCCCGGTTACGCCCAAATCGGGATCGCCGCCCCCATCCTGCTGACCCTGCTGCGCCTGGTGCAGGGCTTTGCCGTCGGCGGCGAGTGGGGTGGAGCCACCCTGATGGCCGTCGAGCACGCCCCCACCGCGAAGAAGGGCTTTTTCGGATCCTTCTCCCAGATGGGGGCACCCGCCGGGACCAGCGTCGCAACCCTGGCGTTCTTCGCGGTCTCCCAATTGCCCGACGAGCAGTTCCTGAGTTGGGGCTGGCGACTGCCGTTCCTGTTCAGCGCGGTGCTGATCGTGATCGGGCTGTTCATTCGCCTGTCCCTGGCCGAAAGCCCCGACTTCGCCGAGGTGAAGGCACAGAGCGCCGTGGTGCGAATGCCGATCGCCGAAGCGTTCCGCAAGCACTGGAAGGAAATTCTCCTCATCGCGGGCACCTACCTGTCCCAAGGAGTGTTCGCCTATATCTGCATGGCCTACCTCGTCTCCTACGGCACCACCGTCGCGGGGATCAGCCGCACCTTCGCCCTGGCCGGAGTATTCGTCGCCGGCATCGTCGCCGTCCTCCTCTACCCCGTGTTCGGCGCTCTGTCCGACACTTTCGGCCGCAAGACCATGTACCTGCTCGGCGCCGCCGCGATGGGTGTGGTGATCGCCCCCGCCTTCGCGCTGATCAACACCGGCAACCCGTGGCTGTTCATGGCCGCGCAGGTGCTGGTCTTCGGAATTGCAATGGCCCCCGCCGCCGGCGTGACAGGCTCCCTGTTCACGATGGTCTTCGACGCGGACGTGCGCTACAGCGGTGTCTCTATCGGCTACACCATCTCCCAGGTCGCCGGCTCCGCGTTCGCCCCGACGATCGCGACCGCCTTGTACGCCTCCACCAACACCAGCAACTCGATCGTGACCTACCTGCTGATCGTCTCGGCCATCTCGATCGTCTCGGTGATCCTGCTGCCCGGCGGCTGGGGGCGCAAGGGCGCTGCGAGCCAGCTCACTCGCGACCAGGCCACCTCCACACCGAAAATGCCTGACACCGAAACATTTTCGACTCGGACAGTTCCGGACACCGCAGCATCCCTGCGCGTCCTCGACAAGTGAAGTGATGACAGACATGAGTGACCACGACCGCACCTCCTACGACACCGACGTCGTGATCGTCGGCCTCGGCCCCGCCGGTGGCACAGCGGCGCTTGCCCTGGCCAGCTACGGCATCCGCGTTCACGCCGTCTCGATGTTCCCCTGGGTGGCGAACTCGCCGCGCGCGCACATCACCAACCAGCGCGCCGTCGAAGTGCTGCGTGACCTGGGCGTCGAAGACGAGGCGCGCAACTACGCCACCCCGTGGGACCAGATGGGCGACACGCTGTTCACCACGAGCCTGGCCGGCGAGGAGATCGTCCGGATGCAGACCTGGGGTACGGGCGATATCCGCTACGGGGACTACCTGTCCGGAAGCCCCTGCACGATGCTCGACATTCCGCAGCCCCTGATGGAGCCGGTGCTGATCAAGAACGCCGCCGAACGTGGTGCGGTCATCAGCTTCAACACCGAATACCTCGACCACGCCCAGGACGAGGACGGGGTGACCGTCCGGTTCCGCGACGTCCGCTCGGGCACCGTGTTCACCCAGCGAGCCCGCTTCCTGCTCGGTTTCGACGGCGCACGATCGAAGATCGCCGAACAGATCGGGCTTCCGTTCGAAGGTGAACTCGCCCGCGCCGGTACCGCGTACATCCTGTTCAACGCGGACCTGAGCAAATATGTCGCTCATCGGCCGAGCATCTTGCACTGGATCGTCAACTCGAAGGCCGGTTTCGGTGAGATCGGCATGGGTCTGCTGCGCGCGATCCGACCGTGGGACCAGTGGATCGCCGGCTGGGGCTTCGACATGGCGAACGGCGAGCCGGATGTCTCCGACGACGTTGTCCTCGAACAGATCCGGACCCTCGTCGGCGACCCGCACCTGGACGTCGAGATCGTGTCGAGGTCCTTCTGGTACGTCAACCAGCAGTGGGCTGAGCACTACCAGTCCGGTCGAGTGTTCTGCGGCGGCGACGCGGTGCACCGGCATCCGCCGAGCAGCGGGCTGGGCTCGAACACGTCCATGCAGGACGCGTTCAACCTGGCATGGAAGATCGCGTTCGTCGTGAAGGGGTATGCAGGACCGGGTCTGCTCGAGTCCTACTCTCCTGAGCGTGTTCCGGTCGGCAAACAGATCGTCGCTCGCGCCAACCAGTCCCGCAAGGACTACGCCGGGCTGCGCGAATGGTTCGATCACGAGAGCGACGACCCGGTCGCCGCCGGCCTGGCAAAGTTGAAGGAACCCTCGTCCGAAGGTGTTGCTCTGCGTGAGCGGCTGTACGAGGCGCTGGAGGTGAAGAACGCCGAATTCAACGCCCAGGGCGTCGAACTCAACCAGCGCTACACCTCGTCCGCGGTCGTTCCCGACCCCGAGGCGGGCGAGGAAGTGTGGGTGCGCGATCGTGAGCTGTACCTGCAGGCCACCACCCGGCCGGGCGCGAAGCTGCCGCATGCGTGGCTGGTCGGCGCCGACGGAACCCGCATCTCCACCCTCGACGTCACCGGCAAGGGAATGATGACCCTGCTGACCGGACTCGGCGGCCAGGCATGGAAGCGTGCCGCCGCCAAACTCGACCTGCCGTTCCTGCGGACCGTCGTTGTCGGCGAACCCGGCACCATCGACCCTTACGGATACTGGCGGCGGGTCCGCGACATCGACGAGGCCGGCGCCCTGCTCGTGCGGCCCGACGGCTACGTCGCGTGGCGACACAGTGCTCCGGTCTGGGACGACACCGAAGCGCTCACCAGCCTCGAGAACGCTCTCACCGCGGTCCTCGACCACTCGGCCAGCGACAACGGGAACCCGAGCGGCACAAACGAGCCGCAGTACAGCACCCGGGCCGTGCCGATCGTCGTTCCGCACGTTACCGCCGAGGATGCAGCACCAGCTTCCGCCACCCGCACCACCACAGTCGAGGGAGAGAACCGATGACCCGTCCTTACACCAGCGTCTGGGACGACCTGAACCAGGTCGAGTTCAGCCAGGGATTCATCCAGGCCGGCCCCTACCGGACCCGATACCTGCACGCCGGCGACTCGTCCAAGCCCACGCTGATCCTGCTGCACGGCATCACCGGCCACGCCGAGGCGTACGTGCGCAATCTGCGCTCGCATTCCGAGCACTTCAACGTCTGGGCAATCGACTTCATCGGCCACGGCTACTCGACCAAGCCCGACCACCCGCTCGAGATCAAGCACTACATCGACCACGTGCTGCAGTTCCTGGACGCCATCGGCGTCGAGAAGGCCTCGTTTTCCGGGGAGTCTCTCGGCGGCTGGGTCACCGCCCAGTTCGCGCACGACCATCCCGAGAAGGTCGACCGGATCGTGCTCAACACCATGGGCGGCACCATGGCCAACCCTCAGGTGATGGAACGTCTCTATACCCTGTCGATGGAAGCGGCGAAGGACCCGAGCTGGGAACGCGTCAAAGCACGCCTCGAATGGCTCATGGCCGACCCGACCATGGTCACCGACGACCTGATCCGCACCCGCCAGGCCATCTTCCAGCAGCCGGATTGGCTCAAGGCCTGCGAGATGAACATGGCACTGCAGGACCTCGAAACCCGCAAGCGGAACATGATCACCGACGCCACTCTCAACGGCATCACGGTGCCCGCGATGGTGCTGTGGACCACCAAGGACCCCTCCGGTCCGGTCGACGAAGCCAAGCGCATCGCCTCCCACATCCCGGGCGCCAAGCTGGCCATCATGGAGAACTGTGGCCACTGGCCCCAGTACGAGGACCCCGAGACCTTCAACAAGCTGCATCTGGACTTCCTCCTCGGTCGCAGCTGACACAGACCCCGGCCGGTGCCGCCAACCCCTGCAACCCGGGCGGCACCGGCCGGATCCCACTTACCCGACCTATTGCGCTCTCGTCCGGACCCCCGGAGAGAAAGCGCCGAAGCAGCAGCAAGGAGACCGCCGCGATGCCTGTAGCGCTGTGCGCGATGTCGCACTCCCCCCTGATGGGACGCAACGACCCCGAACAGGAAGTCATCGACGCCGTCGACGCCGCATTCGACCACGCGCGCCGGTTCGTCGCCGACTTCGCCCCCGATCTCATCGTCATCTTCGCCCCCGACCACTACAACGGCGTCTTCTACGACCTGCTGCCGCCGTTCTGTATCGGTGCCGCCGCGCAGTCCGTCGGCGACTACGGCACCGAAGCCGGCCCTCTCGACGTCGACCGTGACGCCGCCTACGCAGTCGCCCGCGAAGTCCTCGACAGCGGCATCGACGTCGCATTCTCCGAACGCATGCACGTCGACCACGGATTCGCCCAAGCACTCCAATTGCTGGTCGGATCGATCACCGCCGTGCCGACCGTGCCGATCTTCATCAATTCGGTCGCCGAACCGCTCGGCCCGGTCAGACGGGTACGGCTGCTCGGCGAGGCGGTCGGGCGGGCCGCTGCCAAGCTGGACAAGCGTGTGCTGTTCGTCGGATCCGGCGGCCTGTCCCACGACCCGCCGGTCCCGCAGTTCGCCACCGCGCCAGAGGAAGTGCGCGAGCGGTTGATCGACGGCCGCAATCCCAGTGCCGCCGAACGTGATGCCCGCGAACAGCGCGTCATCACCGCCGGGCGGGACTTCGCCGCCGGCACCGCCGCCATCCAGCCACTGAACCCCGAATGGGACCGGCACCTGCTCGACGTCCTCGCCTCCGGCGACCTCGAGCAGATCGACGCCTGGACCAACGACTGGTTCGTCGAACAGGCCGGACACTCCTCCCACGAAGTGCGCACCTGGATCGCCGCGTACGCGGCAATGAGCGCCGCCGGGAAGTACCGCGTCACCTCGACCTTCTACCGCGAAATCCACGAGTGGATAGCAGGATTCGGAATTACTACCGCCGTCGCCGTCGACGAATAGACCCCGCCGCTCCCGCCCCGCAGTCCCAACGAAAGGTGGCCCCGGATGACCTCCGTCCGCCCGTGCTCGCCGTCGGTGAACGCGGGCTGGTCGGTGGGCAGGAAGACCTCATCGCCGACATCGCCCTCGACCTCGCAGCTCGTCAGTAGGAATGCACACGGGCCGAGGAGTCGCGCTGGTCACCGGGGCCAGCCGCGGCATCGGGGCGGCCATCGCAGATGCGGTGGCCGCCTCCGGTGCCGCCGTAATCGTCCACTACGGATCCGATCGGACGGCCGCCGCTGCGGTGGTCGACGGCATCACGGCTGCCGGGGGCCTCGCGGCTGCGGTCCAGGCCGACCTGTCCCGACCCGAGGGGACTGAAGAGCTGATGCGGGAGTTCGACTCCGCGCTCGACGGTCTCGGGCTCGACCGAGGGCTCGACATCCTCGTCAACAACGCCGGAATCAGTCGGCGCGGAGCGCTCGAGCGCGTCACTGTCGAGGATTTCGACCGTCTGGTCGCACTCAATTAGCGCGCCCCGTTCTTCGTGACTCGGCATGCCCTGCCCCGGATGCACGACGGCGGTCGCATCGTCAACATTTCCTCCGGATCCGCCCGCTACGCCAGACCCGACGTCATCAGCTACGCCATGACCAAGGGGGCGATCGAGGTGTTCACCCGCGCCCTCGCCGTAGACGTCGGCGAACGAGGCATCACCGCCAACGCCGTGGCGCCGGCCGCGCTCGATACCGACATGAACGCGCACTGGCTTCGCGGTGACGACCATGCCCGCACCACCGCCGCGTCCACCACTGCACTGCGAAAACTCGCCACCGCGGAGGACATCGCCGCGATCGTGGCCTTCCTCGTCAGCGCCGCCGCCGGTGCGATCACCGGGCAGGTCATCGACGCCACCAACGGCAACCGGCTCTAACCAGAACTTACCCGGTCCCGGGTCTAGTCTCACCGCTTGGAGAGATCGGGCACGAGAGGCTTGCGGTGCATCGTATGCGGCCGCCTCGAATCCAAGCGGACGAAGAATCCAGACTTGCCGGTCACGCCCCGACAGGCATGGAGCCGGCCGGACCGATCATTCCCAGGAGCCGGAGCTGTGAAGCTGGGATGTCTGCCCGCGGTAGTACACCAACGGCCGGTTGTCGCTGAAGTCGACGTCGGTGACGCGGCCGATCATGCCGAGGTGGTCCCCGGCTTCGAAAACATGGTCCTGCTCGCACAGCACCGTGGTGACGGCGTTCTTGATGGTGGGGATTCCGTGGTGATATTCCCACTCACCGAGGTCGAACTTCGCTCCGTCGAGTCGAGCGAAGCCGTGGCAGATCTCGGCTTGATCCTCGGCGAGGACGTTGATGCAGAATGTGCGACAGCGCCGAAGCTGGGCGAACGTCGATGATCCGGAGAAGGCGAAGAACGCCACCAACGGTGGATCGAGCGATACCGAGGTCAGCGAGCCGATGGTCATGCCGACCGGTTCCCCGTCGCACAGGGCGGTGACGACGGCGACCGAGGTGGGCACGCGGCCCATGGCCCGCCGGATCGTCGTCGCATCGACCTCGTGCTCGTCGGCCGGTCGGGTATCGCGTGCGGGGGGTTGCAGCGTTGTGGTCATGGTCGGTTTCCTGGGAGGTCGGGGACCCGGTCGGGAGGACACCGGTGCCTGCTCGGGTCAGAGGAGGAATTTGTCGACGGCTTCGACTGTGTCGTCGAGTTTTTCCACCTGGGGGATGTGGCCGCAGTCGTCGACGATGGTGACGGTGCTGTCGGCGATGAGCTTGTGGAACTGATCGGCGTAGTCCACCGAGATGAGCCTGTCGTTGCGGCCCCACACGATCAGCGTGGGTGCGGTGATGCGGTGCAGGCGGTGCCGCAGGCCGCGGTCGGGGATGGGCCAGGCGAACTTGCCGGTGCAGCCGAACGCCCACACCATCGCCGCGGCCGCGGCCTGCTGCTGGGCGAGGTCGTCGGAGGGTGCGAGCATCGCCTGGGCGGCCGGGCTCGCCGGGTCGTGGAACAGCAGGGCCGGTAGCTGGTCGGGGGGTGTGGCGATCCAGTTGGCGACCGGGGCGGTCTCGGTCCACAGCCCGATCGGGTCGAGCAGGACCAGCTTGTCGGGCAGGGTGGGGAAGGTGGCGGCGAGTTCGGCGGCGAGCATGCCGCCGAAGGACTGCCCGATCACCACGGGATGGTCGAGCCCGAGGGTGCGGACCAGCTCCTCGTAGGCCAGCACCATGTCGCTGAGGGTGTCGATGGTGTGGATGGCGTACGGGTTGCCCTCGCTGGTGCCGGGGAATTCGGGGGCGTAGACGGTGTACCGGGAGGCCAAATGGGACAGGAACGGATCCCACGCCAGACCGGCGGCCGGGTGCAAATACAGCAGCGGTGCGCCGGCGCCGGCGACCTTGACGGTGATGGCGAGCCGGCCGCCCCAGACGTCGACGGTCTGTTCGGTGATGGTGGGTGTGGTGCTCATCGGGCGTTCGCTCCTGCCTTCGTGGTGGCGGTGATGTCGTAGGCGATGGGGGTGCCGCCGAGTCGGCTCGGCCACCAGTGGTGTTCGTGGTCGGTGTCGGTCCACAGCGTGCGCAGCCGCGGCAGGACCTCCTCGGCGAACAGGTGGATGTTCTTCATCACCAGGTGCCGGGGCAGCGAGCCGAAGCCGAGCATGGCGTGCAGATTGCCGATGCCGTATTCGCGGCAGAAGGCGAGCAGCTGTTCGGCGACGGTGTCGGGGCTGCCGACCACCACGACACCGGCCTCGACCAGATCGCGGAAGGTGGCGGTGCGCATGCGGTGGTACAGGCCGAAGTCGCCGGGGTCCTTGATCAGGGCCTTGACGCCGTTGATGTCGATGGCGCCGGGCAGGCCGAGCTTCTCGATCGGGATCGAGCCCAGGCCCTTGCGGAAGGCGTACTCGGCGTGCGGACCGTACTCGGTCTCGGCGCGTTCGTCGGTCTCGGCGACGGCGATGGTCTGCAGGAACCCGATGCGGTAGGGATTGCGGGCGACGCCGGCCTCGTCGGCCTGTTCCCACATGCGGTCGAAGATGCGCTTGCCGGTCAGCTTGGCGCCGAACCAGCTCAGGTAGTTGAACCCGAAGCCGCGGTCGAAGCACATCCGCATGGTGCGTGGGTTGCCGATGCCGGTGATCCACACCGGCACGTTCTCCTGCAGCGGCCGCGGCCACATGTTCACCATCGGATATTGGGTGTAGCGGCCGTTCCAGGCGAACGGTTCCTGCTCGCGCCAGGCCCGCAGGACCAGTTCGAGGTTCTCGTCGAACCGGGGGCGGACCTCGATCGGCGGGATGCCGTTGTTGATGTTGGCGTCGTAGCTCAGACCCACGGTCAGTCCGGCGACCAGGCGGCCGCCGCTCATCACGTCGATCATCGCGTATTCCTCGGCGGCCCGGAGCGGCTCGCGGGCTTTGCCCAAAGAGCGGCCCATCGGGTAGACGGCGACGTCGAGTCCCTCGGTCTCGGTCATGTAGGCCAGCGCGCTCGAGATCAGATCGGGGTTGGGGACCATGTCATAGCTGCTCTGGCCGTGTTCGGTGACCGCGACGCCGTCGTAGCCGCTGCGGGCCCCGAGCATGAGCTCGTCCATGAAGTCCCGGATCGAGGAGTACATCCCGTCCCGGGTGACGAGCGAGTACGGGATGCTGCACACCGACTCGTATTTGGTCTCGAAGTCGTCGGGCAGGTACCGGTACGGCGCCTGCAGGAACAGGTTGACCTTCACGTGTTCTCCTCCACAAGTGCGACGAGGTGAGAAACGCCCAGCCCGCGGTCCCACCGGAACGAGAGGCCCGTCACTGTCCGGGGTCGGTGTGATCCAGCTCTCGAAGATGAGGCTAGGAGGCAGAAACCTAGATGTCTAACACCTGTTTGTTCAGCTATTGAGATATCTTCCATCTGAATGTCAGACTGGGGTATGGAGCTGCGCCATATGAAGTACTTCGTCACCGTTGTCGACGAGGGCAGCTTCACCCGGGCGGCCGAGCGGCTGTCCATCGCCCAGTCCCCGGTCTCCCATCAGATCCGCAAGCTCGAACGCGAACTCGGCGTGCGACTGCTCGCGCGCACCACCCGCTCGATCGCCCTGACCGAGGCCGGCCGGGTGTTCTACGACCGCTGCGTCGCCCTGCTCGCCGCCAGCGAGGACGCCGTGGATTCGGCGCGCAAAGCCGACCGCGGAGAAATGGGAGCATTGTCGTTGGGGTTCACCGGCTCGGCCACCTACGACCTGATGCCCAACCTGGTCCGTGCCTACCGCGAACGCAACCCGCTGGTGGAGCTCACCCTGCGCAGCGAGATGCTCACCCCGGCCCAGGTTCAGGCCCTGCTCGATGGCACCCTGTCCGTCGGATTGCTCCGACCCCCGGTGAACGCGCCCGGCATCGTCGTCGAACTGCTGCGCAACGAACCCCTGCTGGTGGTCATGCCCGTACAGCACCCCATGGCCAGCGCCACCACGATCGACCTCCACGATCTCGCCGACGAGGCATTCATCGGCTACTGCTCCCCGTCGACCATGCACGACACCCTGATCACCGCGTGCAGGCAGGCGGGCTTCGTTCCCACCGTCCGGCAACAGGTGGCCGAGACCTCCACCCTGGTCGCCCTCGTCGCCGCCGGCCTCGGGGTCGCCCTCGCGCCCGAGTCGGTACGGCACCTGCGCATGAACGGTGTCACCTACCGACCGCTGAGATCTCCGACAGTGTCCGTGCCCCTGGCCTTGGCCTACCGCGAGGACACCATCGGCCCACTCATCCGTCGCTACCTCGACACCGCCCGAACCGTCCTGCGCAGCAAGAAACTGCTCGACACCACGTCCGATCTCGACGAGTTGGGCCAGTACATCGACACGATCTGAAGCACATCTGTCTCGTGCTCCTGGCGTTCGAGGCGGCACAATATCGGTTATCGGCTGCATGTATGGCAATCTTTAGGCCAATAACGGGGCTATCAGCGGCCCGGGCACCTGCACCGCCGCCACCGGCGTATGGGACGCACCCGTCGGGGACCGAGGCATCCCGATGAGGAGAGGGTGCCGATGGCCGCGGCGCCGGCCCCGCGGCGGTCGGCGGCGTCTGTCTCGCACTTTCCGCCATGGTGATGCCCGCGCTGGCCCGGTGATCCGCCGAGGACGCGGCCGCGACCATGGTCGCGATCAACGACGGGCCGTGCAGCCGGCCGTGGTCAGCCGATCTTGTCGGCGGCGCCCAACAGGTCGGCTCACCCTTCTTCATGTCCGACACTCGGTTTCGATCCACTCACCGCGAAGCGGCAGGCTGGGGCCGTGGGTCTCGATGATGCGGCTGCGCGTGTCATCTCTCGAGGGCGATCGCGATGAAGACACAGCTCGGCCCCGCCTGGAACGCAGGCGGGGGCCGAGCCGAATGTCACGGTTGGTTCAGGGGACCTCAACGGCCTGCCGGGACGGCGGTGCTCTCGTCCTCGCTGGAGACCTTCTCTTCGCCGGGCAGCGGGATGCGGTCCATTTCGAGACCGGCTGTTTCGGGGATGAACCTGACGGCTACCAGGGTGACCACAGCCAGCACCACGATGTAGGCCGAGAAGATCCACCCGACATCCATGGAGTCGAGCCAGGCGTAGAGATAGGGCGCCGTGCCGCCGGAGAGTGCGGCACCCACGGAGGTCCAGATGCCTACGCAATTCCCTGCGATACGAACAGGGTCCACGGCGCCGACGTCAGGACCCAGTTGATGGGGAACACCACCACAATGACCGCGACAGCCCACAACACCAGTTGCTTGCGGCGCCCGATCCGGTCCGAGAGCCGCCCCCAGAACGGCAGTGCGATGAAGGCAAGAATCTGTGCGCAGAACGTTGCGATGTAAGCCCCGTTGGGAACCATGCCCTTGCCGGAAATGGCGAACGACGAGGAGAAGTTCACCCACGTGTAGTAAAGGACGTTGGTCAGGAGGCTCAGCATCAGAATGCGGACGGCGATGATCACCAGTTGCCGGCGCGTGATCACCCGGACCGACGCGGTGCCGGCGGCCGCCTTGGCTTCCTCGAAGAATCCGGATTCTTCGGCCTGACGGCGGAGGAACAGCGCGAAGATGGCCAGCACTGCTCCGATGGCAAAGCCGATGCGCCACCCGAACTCCGACATGTCGTCCTCGGAGATGATCGACGTCAGAAGGATGCTCATCGCGGTTGCCGCCATGACGCCGAGCAGCATGGTCATCATGATGCTGCTACCCCACAGGCCCCGCTTGTTCGCCGGGGCGATCTCGGCCAGGTATGTGTAGGCGTTTCCGCTTTCGCCGCCGTGGGCGATGCCCTGGATGAGCCGAGCCGTCAGAAGGAGAACCGAGGCCCAGATGCCGATGGAGTCGTAGGTCGGGATCACCGCGATCAGGAGACTGCCTGCGCCCATCATGAGCATGCAGATGACCAGGGATGTCTTGCGTCCCAGCCTATCTCCCAGTCGGCCGAAGATCAGCCCGCCGAGGGGGCGGGCGAGGAAGCCGCCGGCGAACACCGCCAGCGTGGAGAGCAGCGCCGACTGGGGATCGTTCTTGTCGAAGAAGTTGGCGGCCAAGTATGTGGTCAGGAGCGCATACATGGTCCAGTCGAACCATTCGAGGAAGTTTCCCGAGACGACGGCGATCATGGACTTCCGCTGATTTCTCGGAAAGTGCCCTGTGCCGTCTGGCATTCCGGCGCCGTCGCCGGCAGTGGCTGTTGTTGACATGGAGAACCTAACGAAGGGAGAAGTTGAGGAAGGGGAACGGCTCCTATGAGGCGCGCCCCCCGGGGCGGGCGTTGTGACCCACCGCGCAGAGCTTCTCATATCCACAGTAGTGCAATCCAATTCTGATTGATCTGAATTCACTATGAGTTTGATAGCGGGGATTAACCAATCCGAAGGTACGTCGACGGGAACGACAAGAACCCCAGCGGAACCGGGGCTTCGGTGAGTCCGGCGGGGCTGATCCGGCCCTTTCGGGGCAACGTCGGGTTACCGGATGAGGAGTACCGGCTCGGGCTCGGGTGTGGGCAGGAGCTCCCGGGCAATGGCCACGACAGCGTGCAGGGCAGGATCCGTGTTCTTCTTGTGCCATGCCAGCACAGCGGCCATTTTCGGTACCGGTGTGGAAAACGCCCGATAGCAAAGTCCGGGCATTTGGATGTGCTGTACGGAGGAGACTGTCACTGTGATCCCGACACCGGCGGCGACGAGACTGAGGATCGTGTAGGAATCGGGCGCCTCCTGGACGATGCGCGGGGAGAAGCCCGCCTGCAGGGCGATCAGCGCCGTGGCGTCCCTGACCGTAGAGCCTTGCGTGCCAGGGAAAGTCACGAACGGCTCACCGGCCAGGTCGGCGACTTCCAGCTCCGGTTTCGCCGCCAGTGGGTGGTCTTCGGGCAGCGCAGCCACCAGCGTCTCGAAGTCGATGATGTGCCAGTCGATCGACGGGTCGCGGACAGGCAGACGAGCCAAGCCCATGTCGAGGCTTCCGGAGAGGATCTGATTCACCACCGCTCCGCCGTACGTCTGCCCTTGGAGAGCAAGGTCGATGCCCGGTTCGCTGCCCTTGACGGCCCTGGTGATCAGAGGCAGGACGCGGCGGCTGCTGGCGCTGGCAAAACCCAAGGAAACTCTGCCGGTGATTCCCGAGCTGCCGAACATCGCCGCGCGTTTTGCCAGGTCCAAGTCGTTCAGAACCTTCTGCGCCGGGCCCTGCAACGCCTGGCCCGCCTTCGTGAGTGAGACGGACCGTGTGTTGCGCTCGAACAGCTGGACGCCGAGCTCCTTCTCCAACTGCTGGATCTGCTGGCTGACGGGAGGCTGCGCCATATGAAGCCGCGCGGCCGCCCGGCCGAAGTGAAGTTCCTCCGCTACCGCAAGGAACGTGCGCAGGTGACGGATCTCCACTACTGCCCCCATTGATCTATCTCGACTATCAGACCGTGCCGCTATTGATATTAGGCGAGCATCAATTTCAGCAGAGCCTCCCGGTGGGAACTCGACGCTCCGGCCGAGAAGGCGGACGACGAAGGCGAATATTCGTCAGAACCCAACGGATCGCATTCTTTCGGCAGTAGCCACGCAAGCGTCGGACAGGGCCGCGCCCCTGGTCGGCGGCACTGGAAGGATGTCGCCATGAGCGATATACACACCGTCGCGTTCGGCGACGTGGAGATCGAGGTGCTCGTCGACGGATCCGGCCCGGCCGTGGTGTTGCTGCCGTCCCTCGGCCGCGACTCCTACGAGTTCGACCCGATCGCAACCGACCTCGCCGCCGAGGGCTTCCGTGCGATCCGGCCCCAGCCGCGTGGCGTGGGCACGAGCCGCGGTCCGCTCGAGGACCTCGACCTGCACGACCTCGCCCGCGACGTCGCCGAGGTGATCGAGCGGCTCGACGCGGGCCCGGCCGTCCTCGCCGGGCACGCCTTCGGCCACTACGTCGCGCGGGTCCTCGCTGCGGATCGGCCCGACCTGGTGCGGGGGGTGGCGATTCTCGCCGCGGGCGCCCGCCGGTTCCCGGAGTCGCTCACCGAACGCGTCGCCAAGTGCTCCGACCTGTCGCTGCCGGGTGCCGAGCGGCTCGAGCATCTGCGGGCGGTGTTCTTCGCCGAGGGGCACGACCCGGCGGTGTGGCTCGACGGCTGGTGGCCCGCCGCGATCGTCGCGCAGCGCCGGGCGATGGCCGCCACGGACAAGGAATCATGGTGGACGGTCGCGCCGTCGCCGCTGCTGGACCTGCAGGCAGGCGACGACGTGTTCCGTCCGGCGCCGACCCGCGGCGAACTCACCGGGCAGTTCGGCGCCGACCGGGTCACGGTCGTGCTGATCCCCGGGGCCGGGCATGCCCTGATCCCCGAGGTTCCGCACGAGGTCGCCCGGGCCCTGATCGACTGGATCCGCGTCCTGCCCTGAGCTTGACGTTTAACCTGTCCGGCTGA
>NZ_PCZU01000232.1:2970-11357 GCF_002887785.1 Rhodococcus sp. ENV425 | reverse complement strand
GCGGGTCGCGCCGAACGGGAACTGGCCGATCCGGCCGTCCCGCCGCCGGCCCCGGGCTGCCCGCCGAGCGCCGTGAACACCGATCCCGGCCCGCGGCGTGCCGTGCGGACGATCGTGTGCCCGGCGACGGACCTGCGCACGGTGGGGACCGTGACCGTCGGTGCGCTGACCGCGATCGGGTCCGCGCTCGCCGAGTTCCTCGGCGACTTCCCGGCCGACCGGCTCGGCGCGGAGGTGCCCGTCTCCCTCGCCGGAAACAGGTTGTCGCGCAATGCCTACCGCAGCACCGGCGTCCGGCTGTTCGCGCACGTGCGCGATCCCCGTGAACGCGCCGCGGCCATCGCGGACGACCTGGCGCAGCGGCGGCGACGGATCACGCATCCGGCCATGGATCTGCGGGATCGTCCGCTCGCGCACGTCCCGGCCCCGCTGCTGCGGTTCGGGCTCGCCCGCGCCGACTTCGGCGCGGTGCCGCGGACCGTCACCGGCACTACGGTCGTGTCGAGCGTATACCGCGGCGCGGGCGATCTGGTGCTCGGTGGCGCCGTCGTGCGCTTCACCGCCGGGTTCCCGGGCCTGTCGCCCGTCATGGGACTGACCCACGGCGTGCACGGGATCGGCGACGTGGTCACGCTGTCGGTCACGACCAGTCCGCAGGTGCTCGAGCCCGGGGAACTGGACCGGTACGAGACCGTGCTGCGTGCCGCCGTCGCGCAGGTGGCGCGCGCGTAGGGAAGGCGTGCCCGAACCGCCCCGGGCGCTGTCGAGCAACTGCTTGGTTCGGGACGGTTGCGACTGTAGCGTGCCGGTCGGAACCGGATCGACGAGGGAGTGACGATGGGTGTGTATGCGGTGACCGGTGCGGCGTCGGGGATGGGCCGGGCCGCCGCGGATCGGCTGCGGGCAGCCGGTCACACGGTGATCGGGATCGACCTGAAGGAGGGCGACGTCGTCGCCGACCTCTCGACCCCGGCGGGACGTTCCGACGCGGTGCGGCAGACCCTCGAGCGGGCCGGGAACCGGCTCGACGGTGCGGTCCTCGCCGCGGGCCTCGGTCCGGTGCCCGGCATGGAACAGGCCATCGCCCAGGTCAACGTCCGGGGCGTGATCGAGCTGCTCGAGGGGTGGCGGCCGGCGCTCGCCGCGACCGGCAACAGCAAGGTCGTCGTGTTCGGGTCGAATTCGACGACCACCACCCCGGCCGTCCCGATGTCGGCGGTGCGGGCGTTTCTCGCGGGCGACCTGGAGAAGGGCGTGCGGCGGGCGGGCCGGATCCGGCCGGCGGCCGCCCCGTTCACCTACGCCGCGTCGAAGATCGCCGTCACCCACTGGGCACGCCGGAACGCGGTGATCCCGGACTGGGCGGGGTCGGGGATCCGGCTGAACGTCCTCGCGCCGGGCGCGGTGGCGACGCCGTTGCTCGAGACTCAGCTCGCGAGCCCGGAAGGTAAGCGGGTCAGGAGTTTTCCGGTTCCGATCGGCGGGTTCGGTGATCCGGACCGGATCGCCGAGTGGGTGGAGTTCATGCTCTCGCCGGCCGCGGACTTCCTCGTGGGCTCCGTCGTGGTGGTCGACGGCGGCAGCGAGGCGTGGTTCCGTGCCGTCGACTGGCCGCGACCGGTGCCGGTGCGGAAGGTGCTGCGGTACGTGCGGCGGATGCGGAGCTTCCGCCGCTGAGGAAGTGCTTGCGCCCGAGGGGGCGGTTGTCGCGGGCGGCTCTCGATGTTCGTCGCGGCAGCGCCCCCCTCGCCCGCGGCAGCGTCCCCGCCCGCGGCAGCGTCCCCCCTCGGCCGCGCGATCACCCGCTCGACGCCGTGCGCCTGCCCGATTCGTGCCTCATGTCGGGGCTACCGGCAAGTAACCGGACCATCCGCAGACACGCCGGAGCGGCAGGTCTACCCTGTTTGTTCGTGACCTCACACTATGACGTCGTTGTCCTCGGAGCCGGTCCCGGTGGGTACGTCGCTGCTATCCGCGCGGCACAGCTGGGACTGAGTACCGCCATCATCGAGAAGAAGTACTGGGGTGGTGTCTGCCTGAACGTGGGCTGCATTCCCTCCAAGGCGCTTCTCCGCAATGCCGAACTGGCGCATCTCTTCACGAAAGAGGCCAAGACGTTCGGCATGTCCGGGGACGTGTCCTTCGACTTCGGCGCCGCCGTGGACCGCAGCCGCAAGGTCGCGGACGGCCGCGTCAAGGGCGTGCACTTCCTGATGAAGAAGAACAAGATCACCGAATACGACGGTGCGGGTTCCTTCGTCGATGCCAACACCATCTCCGTCGAGCTCAACAAGGGCGGGACCGAGACGGTGACCTTCGACAACGCGATCATCGCGACCGGTTCGGTCACCAAGCTGCTGCCCGGCACCGAGCTGAGCAAGAACGTCGTCACCTACGAGGAGCAGATCCTCACCCGTGAGCTGCCGGGCTCGATTCTCATCGTCGGTGCCGGCGCCATCGGTATGGAGTTCGGCTACGTGCTGGCCAACTACGGCGTGGACGTCACCATCGTCGAGTTCCTCGACCGTGCGCTGCCCAACGAGGACGCCGACATCTCCAAGGAGATCGCGAAGGCGTACAAGAAGCTCGGCGTGAAGATCATGACCGGTGCCGCGGTGCAGTCCATCGACGACGACGGCAACAAGGTGACCGTCGCGATCAAGGACAACAAGTCCGGCAACGTCGAGTCCGTCGTCGTCGACAAGGTTATGCAGTCGGTCGGGTTCGCCCCGCGCGTGGAGGGCTTCGGCCTCGAGAACACCGGTGTCGCCCTCACCGACCGCGGCGCCATCGCCATCGACGACGTGATGCGCACGAACGTGCCGCACATCTACGCCATCGGTGACGTCACCGCCAAGCTCATGCTGGCGCACGTCGCCGAGGCGATGGGCGTGGTCGCGGCCGAGACCATCGGCGGCGCCGAGACCCTCACCTTCGACGACTACCGGATGATGCCGCGCGCGACGTTCTGCCAGCCGCAGGTCGCCAGCTTCGGCCTGACCGAGGAGCAGGCGCGCGACGAGGGTTACGACGTCAAGGTCGCGACCTTCCCCTTCACCGCGAACGGCAAGGCCCACGGCCTCGGCGACCCCAACGGCTTCGTCAAGCTGATCTCCGACAACAAGCACGGGGAACTGCTCGGCGGCCACCTGATCGGCCCCGACGTCTCCGAACTTCTGCCCGAGCTGACCCTCGCGCAGAAGTGGGACCTGACGGTCAACGAACTGGCCCGCAACGTCCACACCCACCCGACGCTGAGCGAGGCGCTGCAGGAGGCCATCCACGGCCTCGCAGGGCACATGATCAACTTCTGATCCCAGCGCGTCGAAGATCCTCCGCACGGGCAGATCCCCGTTCGGATGTACCGGCCTCAGCCCGTGGCGACCGAAACGTCGCCGCGGGCTGTCGTCGTCTTCGGAGACGAAACCTGATTCGATACCCGTGACGCGGGGTACCTTCCCCCCATGGCGGAACGCGGCGCGCGACCCGAGGTACATCCGATTCGCAGGATGATGTTGCGTGCCGTGCGCCACCTGTTCACCCCCCTTCGTCCCGACGACTACCTCGAGATGATCAATCCCCTGTGGACCACCAGGGAGCTGCGGGGCCGGGTCGAGCGGGTGGTGCCCGAAGGTTCCCGGGCGGCGTCCGTGCTGATCCGTCCCGCGTACGAGTGGCGGGGGCACCGTCCCGGCCAGTACGTGCGGTTGGGGGTGATCATCGACGGCGTCTACCACTGGCGCGCCTATTCGCTGACCTCCGATCCCGAGCCCGAGGACGGGCTGATCAGCGTCACCCCGAAGGTCGTCGAGACCGGCGTGGTCTCGCCGCACCTGGTGCGCCGGATCCGGCCCGGCGACGTGGTGCGGCTCGGCGAGGTCGAGGGTGTGTTCACCCTGCCCGACCCGCTGCCGGGGAAGATGCTGTTCGTCAGTGCCGGTAGCGGTATCACGCCGATCATGAGCATGCTGCGCAGCCTGGACCACCGCGACGCCCTCGACGACGTCGTCCTGGTGCACTCGGCCCGTACCGCCGACGAGGTCATCTTCGCGTCCGTGCTGCGTGACCTCGATGCGCGTCGTCCCGGGTTCCGCCTGGTGCTGCGGCTCACCGCGGAGCAGGGCCGCATGACGCCGGCCGATCTGGACGAGCTGTGCCCCGACTGGCGGGAGCGGGAGGCGTTCTGCTCCGGACCCGGCGAGATGCTCGATGCGTTCGTCGAGCACTGGAACGACCACGGGGATCCGAAAAAACTCCACATGGAGCGTTTCCAGCCGATCATCGGCGGGAATGCGGGGTCGGGTGAGGGCGGCACGGTTCACTTCCTCGACAGCGAGGCCGACGTCGAATGCGACGGCGGCACGCCGATCCTGGTGGCGGGCGAGAAGGCCGGCCTGCAGCTTCCGTACGGATGCCGGATCGGAATCTGCCATACCTGCGTGGGCACCCTGCGGTCGGGCAGGGTGCGGGACCTGCGCACGGACGAGGTCGCCGAACCCGTCGGCGCCGCGGTCCGCACATGCATCCACACCGCCGAAGGCGACATCGAAATCGAGCTGTGAACGAAAGGAACGCGAGATGACGATGGAGATCGAAAGTCCGCTCGCGCATCTGAGCCAGGAAACGCTCGAGGCATTGGCGAAGGAGTTCGACGCCATCCACGACCGGGTCTACGCCGACCTGGGGGAGCGCGACCGCCGCTACATCAAGACGGTGATCGCGACGCAGCGACAGCTCGCCGTCGCCGGCCGTGCCCTGCTGCTCGGCTCGGCGTCCAAGTCGGCGTGGGTCGCGGGCACCGCATGCCTCGGCATGGCCAAGATCCTCGAGAACATGGAGATCGGCCACAACGTCATGCACGGGCAGTGGGACTGGATGAACGATCCGGACATCCACTCGTCGGTGTGGGACTGGGACACCGCGTCGACCGCGGCGGGCTGGAAACACTCGCACAACTACATTCACCACACCTTCACCAACATCCGCGGCAAGGACAAGGATCTCGGGTACGAGATCATGCGGATCGACCCGCACCAGAAGTGGCATCCGGTCTACCTTGCGCAGCCGTTCTACAACGTGCTGCTCATGGCGTTCTTCGAGTGGGGCGTAGCGCTGCACGACCTCGATCTCGATGCGCTGTGGGCGGGGGAGAAGACCCCGGCGCAGGTGCTCGGCGAACTGAAGGGCATCGCAGGCAAGGCGCGGCGGCAATTCGTCAAGGACTACGTGGGCTGGCCTCTGGTCTCCGCCGGCGCGTTCGCCGCCGTGCAGCTGCTGTCGGGCGGACGGATTCCGCAGCCGGCCACCTCCCGGATCGGGCGCCGCCTGCGCGGACTCGGCCGCCTCGGGGGTGGCCGCGCGGCCGGCCGCCGGGCCGACCTCGTCGCCGACGTGCTCGACAAGGTCCTGCCGGGCGTGGAGAAGACGTTCCTCGCCACCCTGGCGGCGGACTTCACCGCCAACATCATCCGCAACGTGTGGTCGCACGCGATCATCTTCTGCGGCCACTTCCCGGACCAGACGTACACCTTCAGCCGGAAGGAGGTCGAGAACGAGAGCCGCGGCGGATGGTACGTCCGCCAGCTGGTCGGTGCGGCCAACATCGAGGGCAGTCCGCTGTTCCACGTGATCAGCGGGAACCTCGGCTACCAGGTCGAACACCACCTCTACCCCGACATGCCGAGCACCCGGTACTCCGAGGTGGCGCCCGAGGTGAAGGACATCTGCGAGCGGTACGGACTGCCGTACAACACCGGGCCCCTGTCCAGGCAGTGGGGCACCGTGCACCGGACGATCCTGCGCCTCGCGTTCCCCGGCGGCAAGCCGCGGCCGAAGCCCGGTCCGTATCGCAGCGCGGACGATCCGTCGTCACGGAAGCCGGCGACGAGCGAGGCCGCCCGGTTCCGCAGCCGACTGCCCGCGGACCATCCCGCAGCAGGCCCGGAGCACGAGCACGGTGGTGTGGAGGTCGAACCGCCGCCGCGCTGACGATCGTTGCTACGGCCGATGGGTTCGGTCGTACTCCGCTTGTGCCGCAAGCACTTCCGGCATGCTCGACTCGAGTAGCCCGATGAGGGCGCGCAGGTGCTCGGCGACCTGCGCGCCGAGCGGCGTGAGGCTGTACTCGACCTTGGGCGGAATGGTCGTTTCCACCCGCCGGTGGACGAGGCCGTCGCGCTCGAGCTGCTGCAGCGTCTGGGACAGCATGCGCTCGCTCACCCCGTCGACGTGGCGGCGCAGTTCACCGAACCGGTGCGGGCCCTCGCCCAGGGCGGCCAGGGCGAGCACGCCCCAGCGGCCGGTCGCGTTCTGCAGGACCTGCCGGGACGTGCACGCGCGGGCGAACACGTTCGCTTCGAGTGCGGGATCCGTCGTCACGCCCCCCAGCGTACATGTGCGAACACTTCGTGGCGTACTTACTTGATGGGTTGCACTTACGATTAGTAAGTGATTTGATGGCAGTGTTCCCGACTTCCGTTCTCGAGGAGATCTCATGACCATCGCCGTCACCGGTGCCACCGGCCACCTCGGCCACCACGTCGTCACCGCTCTGCTCGACCGCGGTGCCGAGCCGTCCGACGTCGTCGCGATCGTCCGCGACGCCGCGAAGGCTGCCGACCTCGCCGCCCGGGGCGTGCAGGTGCGCGTCGCCGACTATGGCGACCGGGACGCACTCGTCGCCGCTCTGGCCGGCGTCGACAAGCTCCTGCTGATCTCCGGAAGCGAGGTCGGCCGGCGGATTGCCCAGCACACCAACGTCATCGAGGCCGCGAAGGCCGCAGGGGCCGGCCTCGTGGCCTACACCAGCGTCCTCGACGCGCAGCGCAGCCCCCTGGCCCTGGCCGCCGAGCACAAGACCACCGAGGACCTGCTCGCCGCCTCCGGCCTGGACGTCGTGCTGCTGCGCAACGGCTGGTACTGGGAGAACTATGCCGCCGCTGTCGACACGGCGAAGGCGACCGGCGCCCTGTTCGGCGCCGCCGGCACCGGCCGCGTCGCCGGTGCCGCCCGCAAGGACTACGCGGAGGCCGCCGCCGCCGTGCTGCTCGCCGACGACCAGGCCGGCCGGATCTACGAACTCGGCGGCGACGAGCGCCTCACCTACGTGGAACTCGCCGACGTCCTGTCCGGGATCGTCGGCGCGCCCGTCGCCTACAAGGACCTGCCCCGGGACGAGTACACGAAGGTCCTCGAGAGCGCCGGGGTGCCCGCACCGATGGCCGCTATCCTCGCGGACTCCGACGCGGGCATCGCCGTCGGCGCCCTCGACACCGACAGCGGCGACCTGCAGCGACTCATCGGACGCCCGAGCACGCCGGTGGCCACGGCGCTGAGCCGGTAATCCACGCGGCGAACCGGAATCCGCCCACGACACAGCATGGGCAGATTCCGGCTCCGCGAGCGGATCCAGGTTGTCCACAGGCGGCCGCTTCATCCCCAGATGTGCCGGTGCGTCCCGATCTGCGCCGGCTCGACGCGGCACATGCGCCACGCTCGGTCCATGACCGATCCCACAGCCCTGACCAGACGGGATCTGCTGGCGCAGGGTGTCACCGACGACCGGCTCCGCGCCGCGCTGCGGACAGGCGACCTCGTCGCGCTGAAACGGGGCGTGTATCTGCGGCGGGCGGACGACGGCCCGCTCGACGACACCGGCCGGCACCGGGTCCTGGCACGGCACGTCGGCTCGGGTCTCCGCCCGGGGGATGCGCTCAGCCACGTGTCCGCCGCCGTCCTGCTGGGCCTGGACATGTGGAACGCGGATCTGCGCCGCGTACACGTCTCGCGGACGTCCGCGAGTGGGCGCAGGGTCACGTACCTCCACGTCCACGCAACCGACTGGTGCGACGGCGATGTCGTCACGCTCGACGGTGTCCGCGTCACCTCGGTGGCGCGCACCATCGTCGACCTCGGCCGGTCGCTGCCACTCGAGGAGGCGGTCGTCGCCGGGGACTCCGGACTGCGTGCCGATGCGTCCGCCCGCGACCGGTTGCCCGCAGTTCTCGCCGCGGCCCGTCACCGCACCGGGGTGTCCCGGGCCGCCGCCGTCGTGGACCTGCTCGACGGACGGAGCGAGAGCGTCGGGGAGTCGGTGTCGCGCCTGCGCATGGCGCGATTCGGCCTGCCGGTACCTGCCCTGCAACACGAGGTCGTGGCTCGGGACGGGCGCCGGTACCGCGTCGACTTCTTCTGGGAATCGCAGGGCGTCGTCGGCGAATTCGACGGTGCCGGGAAGTACGCGGACCGCCGCGACCTCGTCGCCGAGAAGCACCGCGAGGACGCTCTGCGTGACCTCGGCTTCGAGGTTGTGCGGTGGACATGGGCCGACCTGGATCGGTTCGAGGTCGTCGCCCGGAGGTTCGCCCGGGCCGTCGCTCGAAGATCCA
>NZ_PCZU01000232.1:0-2928 GCF_002887785.1 Rhodococcus sp. ENV425 | reverse complement strand
GATTCCGGTTCAGCGCGGGAATCAGCGAGTCCGGTAGGCCACCCAGCCGCCGAACTCGGTGATGTCGACGGCGTCCACCGCGGCGTCGTGCGTGCAACCGAATCCGACGACCCACCGCCCGTCCGAGAGTTCGACGCTGGTCAGCGTCATCGGCGCGGGCAGCGCGGCCAGGAACCGGCCCAGGCCGGCCTCCGAGACCCGGAACACCTCGCCGGCGATCGGCGCGCCCCGGCCGGCGCCGTGGCGGACGAGACCGGGCTTCGGGGGAGTGGTGTTCAGCGCCGTCAGGCGGTACGCGTCGGACGTGTGGACCTCCTCGACGAACCGGGCACCGATCTCCTCGAGCTGGAAGTGCAACGGCTGGTCGCGCAGGTGCGCCCCGAACACCGCCAGCTCGACCCCGCCGGAGGCGAATCCCGGCGCGGCGACACCCGTCAACCGCGCCGCGAGATCCACGGCGACCTGGTCGGCGAAGGCCGGCACCACGACCATCACCCCGAAGGGATGGCCCTCGGCGGTCGGTGCACCCGGTACCGCGACCGCGGCCATGTCGAGCAGATTGCAGAAGTTCGTGAATGTGCCCATCCGCCGGTTGATCCCGATCGGGTCGGACTGTACCGCCGCGATCGTGGGATGCTCGGTGGTGGTGGGCAGCAGCAGCCCGGCGAATCCGTCGAGGAGGTCCGCCGCGAACGCCTTGGCCTGGGTCAGGGTGTCGAGATCGGCCACCAGTTCGTGCGCCGCGGGGCGCTCCGCGGCCGCGACGATCGCCGCGACCGTCGGATCCGCCCCGGCGGGGTTCGTCGCCAGGAACTCTCCGACGGCCGCGTACCGCTGCGCGACGACGGCACCGTCGTAGAGCAGTGTCGCCGCGTCCAGCAGCGGCGAGACGTCGACCTCGGTCACGTCGAGTCCCGCCGCACGTCCTGCGGCGACGGTGCGCGCGAACGCCTCTCGATACTCGTCGCACAACTCGACGAGGTCCTCCGCGCGCGGCACCGCCACACGCGGCGTGGACGGCGCGGCGAACGGCACGTCCGACGGCCACCTCCGGGAGCGCGGGTCGCGCGGTTCCGGCCCGGCCATCACCTTCGCCGCCGTCACGGCCAGGTCGAGCGACGTGGCGAACACGGTGAGGCAGTCGTAGTCCACGCACGCCGGCACCACGCCGTGGGCCGGGATCACGCCGAGCGTGGCCTTGATGCCCACCAGTCCCTGCAGCGCGGCCGGGACCCGGCCGGATCCCGCGGTGTCCGTGCCGATCCCGATGTCCGCGATGCCCAGCGCGACCGCGGTCGCCGAGCCCGAACTCGATCCGCCCGATACGCGTTCGGGATCCCAGGAACAGCGCACCGCCCCGTACGGGCTGCGGGTGCCGACGAGTCCGGTGGCGAACTGGTCGAGGTTGGTCTTGCCCAGGATCACCGCACCGGCATCGACGAGGCGCGCGACGCCCGACGCGGTGTCCGTGGGGGTGTAGGCGAACTCGGGGCAGCCGGCCGTGGTGGGTAGTCCGGCGACGTCCACGTTGTCCTTCACCGCCACGAGCAGGCCCGCGAGCGGCAGGTCCTCGCCCGCCGCGACGCGCGCGTCCACGGCGTCGGCGTCGGCGAGCACATCCGCGGCCGGCCGCAGCGCGATCCACACCTCGGGCCGGTCCACCTCGCCGAGGCGGCGCAGCGCCGCCTCCGCCCGGGCCCTGCTCGACGACGGCGCAGCCGAAAGTCCATTTTCCACAACGATGCTCATGCTGCTCCGATCACGAGAAGGGGGGTGCCGGGGGCGACTTTCGCGCCCGGCCCGACGAGGACCTTCAGGACGGTCCCCTCGACGGCTGCCGGCACGGGCATTTCCAGCTTCATGGCCTCGAGGATGACGGCGGTGTCGTCGGCGGCGACCCGTTCGCCCTCTGCCACCTCGACCCGCCACACGTTGCCGACCATGGGGGCCTCGACGACGACCGATCCCGCCGGCATCCCGGCGAGCGGGTCGACGGGCTCGACCACCTCGATCGGCGCCGGCTCGGTGCGGTCGAACTCACCGGCCGCGTGCCACGCCTGCTTCTCGGTTTCGAACGCCGCGGACTGACGCTCGTGGAACGCGTCGATGGACTCGGCGTTCTCCGCCAGGAACCGCAGGTGGTCGGCGAGGGCGAACGTGCCCTCGGAGACCTCGGCGTCGAACCGGCCCGCCAGGGACGCGGCGCGGTACTCGAGCAGTTGCTCGGGGCTCACCGGTTCCCACACGATCCGGTCGAAGAAGCGGAACAGCCACGGCTTGCCGTCCTCGAACGGGCCGGCCTGCCGGTACCCCGACCAGATCGGCACCGTCCGCCCGATCAGCTGGTAGCCGCCGGGGGACTCCATGCCGTAGACGCACAGGTACTTCCCGCCGATGCCCACGGCGTCCGACGGGGTCCACGTACGCGCCGGGTTGTACTTCGTCGTCACGAGCCGGTGCCGGGGATCGAGCGGAACAGCCAGGGGCGCACCGAGATACACGTCGCCGAGGCCGAGGACGAGGTACTCGGCGTCGAACACCGTGTCGCGGACCTGCTCGACCGAGTCGAGTCCGTTGATGCGCCGGATGAACTCGGTGTTCGACGGCAGCCACGGCGCCGAGTCGCGCACACCGCTGTGGTAGCGGGAGATCGCCTCGAAGATCGACGGGTCGTCGAACGAGAGCGGCAGCCGGACGGTGCGGCTGGGCACCACCAGATCGTGGGTGGCCGGCAGTTCCGTCTCGAGGTCCTGCAGGGTCCCGAGCAGCCGGTGCTGGGGCAGCACCTCCGGGTCGAAGTGCACGTGCAGCGACCGCACCCCCGGCGTGACGTCGACGATCCCCGGCAGGCGCACGGCCGCGAGCGCCTCGGACAGGGCGTGCACCCGCATCCGCAACCCCAGGTCGAGCACCATGTCGCCGTACTCG
>NZ_PCZU01000231.1:0-2576 GCF_002887785.1 Rhodococcus sp. ENV425 | reverse complement strand
GTTCGTCGCGCGGGGGGTTCGCTCGGGCGGGGTGGGCCGGGCGGCGGTGGCGGTGGGGGACCGTTCGGTCCCGGCGGTGCGGGTTTGACGGGTGCCGCGGTGGCCGTGACGGGTGTGGCCGTGACGGGTGTGGCCGTGACGGGTTTCGCGAGGGGGTGCCGGCCCGTCGGCTGGTCGTGGAACCGCAGCTCGCCGGGCAGGGCCATGTCGTCGACGTGGCGGCCGTGCCGGGCCTGGGTCTGCTGCAGCTCGCGGCCGAAGTCGGCCGCGGTCGCGGGCCGGCGGGCCGGGTCGACGGACATGGCGTGCTCGATGGCGGCGCACACGTCGTCGGGGATGCCGTGGGGGCGCAGGTCCGGGATGGGCTGGCTGGTGATGCGCAGGAACTGCGCGATGATCTCCTCGCCCGTGCGTCGCTCGAACGCGGCGCGGCCGGTGATGAGGGCGAACATGGCCGCGCCGAGACCGTAGATGTCCGAGGCCGGGGTGGGCGGCTTGCCCTCGAGCACCTCGGGTGCGGTGAAGGCGAGGGATCCGGTGAAGGCGCCGGTGGCGGTTTCGAAGCCGCCGGCGATGCGGGCGATGCCGAAGTCGGTGAGCTGCGGCTCGCCGTACTCGGTGACGAGGATGTTGGCGGGCTTGACGTCGCGGTGCAGGGTGCCGGCGCGGTGGGCGGTCTCGAGGGCGCCGGCGAGCTTGACCCCGACGCGGACGACGTCCCACCACGGCATCGGCCCGTCCCGGCGCACCCGCACCGCCAGCGAGTCGTTGGGGTGGTAGGGCATCACGATGTACGGCCGGCCGGTGGAGGTGACGCCCACCTGGAGGATGTTGACGATGTTCGGGTGGCCGGACAGCCCGCCCATCGCGAACCCCTCGCGCAGGAACCGTTCGCGGTTCTCGGCGTCGAGGTCGGAGGAGAGCACCTTGATCGCGACGGTGCGCCCGAGGGAGCGTTGCCGGCACCGATAGACGACGCCGAAGCCGCCCCGGCCGACGACGAGGGCGTCGTCGAACCCCGCCGCGGCGAGTTCCGCCGCGATCCCCTGCCCCGCGGGGCGGGTGGCTTCCGGATCGAAATCGGCCATGGTTCCCGGCTTTCGGCGTGCGACGCGCTCGGGGGAGTGCTGACTCGAGGATACCGCCGAAGCGCGGGGCCCGATCAGTGCCTCGCGCGCAGCCCGTTGGCGAACGGGCAGCCCACGAGGCGGCGCAGGGCGCGGCTCAGGGACTCGACGTCGTCGGCGGGTTCGGGGAACGGAATCCGGACGTCGTGGTCGCCGCGGCCGGACTCGAGTCGCAGGCGCAGGCCGTAACGGTCCAGGCCGAGAGGCCGGATGCGGCCGCGCCGGTCGTTGACGGGGATGTGCCGGGCGATGCGGTGGACGAGGTCGCCGTGGTCCTGCTCGAGGTGCTGCAACCATGCGGACTCGACGGCCGCGAACGGGTCCGGCGCGGCCGCGAGGACGTCGGCGACCTCCACGGACTCGGCGCCGGTGGTGTCGGCGGCGACGACGGACGTGAGGCGTACGCGCAGCAGTTCGGCGCGGTGCCCGACGTCGAGCAGCGCGGGGTGGGGCAGGGTCGCGGCGATGTCGGCGGCGAGCCGGCGGGGTTCGGCGACGGCGTGGGCGGTGCCGCTGAGCCAGGTGAGCGAGCGGACGGGGTTGCGCAGCCGCAGCGGCGAGTGGTCGGTCAGTTCCAGCACGGAGTGCAGGCCCGCGGCGCCGCGCTGCCAGGTCAGCGCGACGGCGGCACAGTCGTCGGGGACGACGACGAGCAGGTCGCCGTCGCTGTGCAGGTGGTGCAGCACCGCGGTGACGGGCGCGGCCCCGTCGGTGGCGAGTACGGCGGAGCCGGTGGCAACTGCGGCGGAGCCGGTGCGGGCGACGGCGGTGCGGACCGCTTCGGCGGTCGTGGGCGCGGAACGGGCGGTGGTGGCCGGCATCGAATCCTCCTCGGTTGGTAGGTGAGGCAAACCTAAGTCATGGTGAGCGAGGTCGCAACACCCCGGCGACTAGCCTGGAGACGTGCCGATCCCGCTCACCCTCGGAATGCCGCCGTCCCGCGAGGAGCCCCGCGGCCTGCTCACCGCACTGCTCACCCGCCGGCATCCGACCCTCGCCGACGCGCTCGCCGCCCCCGCGCTCGACGCGATCGGAGACCCCGTGGTGCCGGTGTCCACGCTGACCGAGGCCCTCGGGGAGACCACCGGGGCGGTGCGGATCGTCGGTGAACTCGACGTCGCCCCCGACGCGGAGCGCCTGGCCGGCCTGCGCCCGGTCCCGGTCCGCTACCAGCTCGACTGCACCGCGGCGGACCTCGACGACGCGCTCGCCGTCGCGGTACCCGCCCCTCTGACCGTCTACGTCGACGCCGGTGACCTGCCCGTGACGGCCCGCGCACTCGTCGGCGCCGGACACAGCCCCGGCCTGCCCACCGGACGCGACGTGGGGGAGATCGCCGACTTCCTGTCCGTCCTCGCCCACGCCGGCACCGGTTACGTCGCCCGAGCCCGCGACGCCGACGAGGTGCTCGCCCTGCTCGCCGCCACCGTCGCGGCCCTGCGCGGCGAC
>NZ_PCZU01000032.1:24457-31555 GCF_002887785.1 Rhodococcus sp. ENV425 | reverse complement strand
GCGTCGCGATTGTGCCCGTGGGGCTCGGGCAGGCAGACCCGGTCGCGAGGCCCGTCGCCGCCGCGGTGGCCGGCAGTCCGTCGTCCCTGGTGTCCTGGGAGTCCCTGGGCGACGAGGGCCGCCGTTTCGTGACCCTCGACGCGCATCCCGGCGCGATCCGCACGTACGTGGGGCTCGGATCCGCTGCGGACGCCCGCTCGCGCGCCGCGCTGGCCGTGCGCGAACTCGACCGCGCCGGTGGGTTCGCCCGCGCCCACGTCGTGGTGGCGGTGCCCACCGGCTCGGGCTGGATCGACCCCGGCGCGGTGCGGGGGTTCGACACGGTGTTCGGCGGCGACGTCGCGCTCGTGGCGCAGCAGTACTCGGCCGCGCCGAGCTGGGTGACGTTCCTGTTCGACCGGAACGCGGCCGCGGCGTCGGCCCGCGCCCTCCTGACGGCCGTGCGCGCCCACCTCGACACCCTGGACCCGGTCCGGCGCCCGCAGCTGCACGTGTACGGGCAGAGCCTCGGGTCGATCGGGGGCAGCGCCGCGCTCGCCGACCACGCATCGGCCGCGGCGGGTCCCTGCGCGGCGATCTGGGCGGGTCCGCCGGCCGGCGCGGTGCGCACGGCCGGAGCGATCGTCACCGCGAACACGTCGGATCCGGTGGTGTGGTGGCAGCCGTCGCTGCTGTGGTCCCCGCCCGACCTGTCCCGAGCGCGACGCGACGCGCCCGTGCCGCGGTGGCTGCCGGTGGTCAGTTTCGTGCAGGCGACGCTGGACCTGCCGGTGGCGCTGGACGCGGCCCCCGGTCACGGGCACCGCTACGGCCCGGACCAGGCCCGGTGCGACCACCCCTGACCGGGACGGCGCACCGGGCCTCGGCCGGACTCAGGCGACGATCGGGCCGCGTGCGGCCTCGAACGCGGCGCCGACGCGGTAGAGGCGCTCGTCGGCGAGCGCCGGGGCCATGATCTGCAGGCCGACGGGCAGCCCGTCGTCGGCGGACAGCCCGGACGGCACGGACATCGCGCAGTGCCCGGCGAGGTTGGTCGGCAGCGTGCACAGGTCCGACAGGTACATCGCCAGCGGATCGTCGACCTTCTCGCCGATCTTCCACGGGGTGAACGGGCTGGTCGGCGAGACGAGGACGTCGACCTGCTCGTACGCCTTCTCGAAGTCCCGCGCGATGAGGGTGCGGACCTTGAGCGCCTGCCCGTAGTAGGCCTCGTAGTAGCCGGAGGACAGCGCGTAGGTGCCGATCATGATGCGGCGCTTGACCTCCTTACCGAACCCGGCGGCCCGGGTGGCGGCCATGACCTGCTCGGCGCTCATCGTGCCGTCGTCGACGCGCAGGCCGTAGCGCATGGCGTCGAAGCGGGCGAGGTTGGAGGAGACCTCGGACGGCAGGATCAGGTAGTACGAGGCGAGCGCGTACTCGAAGTGCGGGCAGGAGACCTCGACGACCTCGGCGCCGAGTTCGGTGAGCGTGGCCACGGCCGCGTCGAAGGACGCCAGCACGCCCGGCTGGTAGCTGTCCGAGTGCAACTCCTTGACGACGCCGACGCGCAGGCCCTTCAGGTCGCCCTGCGCGCCCTCCCGGGCCGCCCGGACGACCGGCCGGACGGGCGCGTCCACCGACGTGGAGTCGCGCGGGTCGTGGCCGGCGATCACCTCGTGCAGCAGCGCCGTGTCGAGCACGGTGCGGCCGCACGGGCCGCCCTGGTCGAGCGACGACGCGCACGCGACGAGGCCGAACCGGGAGACCGTGCCGTAGGTGGGCTTGGTGCCGACCGTGGCGGTGACGGCGGCGGGCTGGCGGATCGAGCCGCCGGTATCGGTGCCGATGGCCAGGGGCGCCTGGTAGGACGCCAGCGCGGCCGCGGAGCCGCCGCCGGAACCACCGGGGATCCGGGTGGTGTCCCACGGGTTGCGGGTGGGACCGAAGGCGGAGTTCTCGGTGGACGATCCCATCGCGAACTCGTCCATGTTGGTCTTGCCCAGGATGGGGATGCCGGCCCGCCGCAGCTTCGTCGTCAGGGTCGCGTCGTACGGCGACATCCAGCCCTCGAGGATCTTCGAGGCGCACGTAGTGGGCATGTCGGTCGTGGTGAACACGTCCTTGAGGGCGATCGGCACGCCGGCCAGCGGCGACGCCGGGCTCTCGCCCGCGGCGACCGCGCGGTCGACCTCCGCGGCGGCGGCCAGCGCCTGCTCCCCCGCGACGTGCAGGAAGGCGTGGTAGTCGCCGTCGACCTCGGCGATGCGGTCGAGGTGAGCCTGGGTGACCTCGACCGACGAGACGTCGCCGGAGTGGATGCGGTCGGCGAGGTCGGCCGCGCCCAGCCGGGTCAGGTCGGCGCTCATTCGCCCTCCCCCAGGATCTGCGGGACGGAGAAGCGGCCGTCCTCGACGAGCGGCGCGGCGGCGAGCGCCTGCTCCGGCGTCAGGCCCGGGCGCACCTCGTCGGGGCGGGTCACGTTGGTCACCGCGTTCGGGTTGGCCATCGGCGCCACATCGTCCGCAGCCACCTCCGACACGGCCTTGACGTGGCTGAGGATCGTATCCAGCTGGCCGGCGAACTCGTCGAGTTCGGCGTCGGTCAGCGCGAGCCGGGACAACCGGGCGAGGTGCGCGACCTCGTCACGGGAGATGGCAGGCACCTTCGGTGACCCCTTTCCGATGAAGAAACGAACGTCCCGTCCAGGGTAGTGCGTGCCGACCGGGACGGTTTCGCCGGTTCCCCGGACCCGCGCCGCCCGCCCGCCGTGTTGCAGTTCGGAGAAACACCTGTGTCGTTCGTGTGACAACGACCGCGTGACCGGCGGTTTCCTGTCCCGTCTCGGCGCAGCACCGCCGGACCGGCATCCGGCGGTGCTGCGGGGGTGAAAAGATGGTGTCCGTCGCCGGCCGAGCGCCTCGGCCGTGGCTTCGGAATCGGGGAAAGGACGCACGTGTCGTACCTGTTACGCGTCCAGCTTCCCGACCGGCCGGGCAGCCTCGGTTCACTCGCCGTCGCGCTCGGTTCGGTCGGTGCGGACATCCTCTCGCTGGACGTCGTCGAACGCGGCGCCGGCTTCGCGATCGACGATCTCGTCGTCGACGTCGACGCCGGGTCGCTGCCGGACACGCTCATCACGGCCGCCGAACGCCTCGAGGGCGTGACGGTGGACTCGATCCGTCCCTATGCGGGAATCCTCGACACCCACCGCGAACTCGAGCTGATCGATCAGGTCGCCACCGCGCGCCACGATCGGCTGCAGGTGCTCGTCGACGGGGCGCCCCGGGTGCTGCGCGTCGGCTGGGCGACCGTCGTCGACACCGGCCCGTACGGGGTGTACCGGGTGGTCGGCAGTTCCGGCGCCCCCGAGACCCGGCCGGCGGAGGTGCCGTGGATGCCGCTCGAGAAGCCGATGCTGCTCGACCACGAGGGCGAGTGGGTGCCCGACCTGTGGCGAGCGATGAACACGACCCTGGCGGCGGCGCCCCTGGGGACCCAGGGCCGGGTGCTGATGCTCGGCCGGCCCGGCGGCCCGGAGTTCCGCCCGTCCGAGGTGGCCCGGCTCGGCTACCTGGCCGGCATCATCGGAACCGTCCTCGGCTGAGCGGAACGGCTCAGACCAGCTCCCGGACCAGGGTGCTCAGCTCGACGCCGGGCACCGGCGCCCAGTCCCGCTCGGGGACGGGGACGAATCCGTTGCGGTCGTAGATGCGGCGCGCGTCGACCATGTCCGGCTGCGTGGAGAGCACCACGGCGCGATCGCCGCGGTCGTAGGCGGTGTCGAGGACGTGCCGCACCAGCGCCGACCCGACACCCCGGCCCCGCGCCGACGGCGCGACGGCCAGCATCCGGAACTCGAGCTCGCCCTTCTCGGCGATGTGGGCGAAGCGCGACGCCGGCTCCGCCAGCGTCACGGACCCGACGATCTCGCCGTCGGCGAGCGCGACCACCACCTCGGCGTGCTTGTCGCGGGCGGCGGTGTCGCGCAGACGCTCGGCGTACGGGTCGTCGGGCTCGACGAATCCGCCGCCGACGTACACGTCGACGGTGAGGGCGCCGACGGCGTCGTACTCGTCCGGGCTCACGCGTCTGATCTCGATCACTGGAGGACTATCCCAGTGACCGCCCCTTCCGCCCAAACGGTTTCCGGGCGATCTCCGTCACACCGGCTCCGGCCGCCGGTCAGCTCTCGAGCTCGCCGAACTCCTCCTCGATCGCGTCCTGGCCACCCGAGACGCCGTCCGGGCCGAGTTCGAGCAGCCGGCGGAACCCGTCCTCGTCGAGGACGGGGATGCCCAGCTCGGCCGCCTTGTCGGCCTTCGTTCCCGGGGCATCGCCGACGACGACGAACGCGGTCTTCTTCGACACCGAACCGGCCGCCTTGCCGCCGCGGAGCAGGATCGCCTCCTTGGCCTGATCCCGCGAGAAGCCCTCGAGCGATCCGGTGACCACGATCGACAGGCCCTCGAGGGTGCGTTCGATGGATTCGTCGCGCTCGTCGAGCATGCGCACCCCCGCCGCGCGCCACTTCTCGACGATCGCGACGTGCCAGTCGACGGCGAACCATTCACCCAGGGCCGCAGCGATGGTCGGTCCCACCCCCTCGACGGCGGCGAGCTCGTCCACGGACGCCCCGCGGATCCGGTCGAGGCTGCCGAACTCGGTGGCCAGCGCCCGTGCGGCGGTCGGGCCGACGTGCCGGATCGACAGTGCCACCAGCACCCGCCACAGCGGCTTGTCCTTGGCTGCTTGGAGATTCGCCAGCAGGCGCTTGCCGTTGGCGGACAGCGCCCCCGCCTTGGTGCGGAAGAGCGACGTCCGCAGCAGGTCCTCGGCGGTCAGGTCGAACAGGTCACCCTCGTCGGCGATCACCCCGGCCTCGAGCAGCGCGGTGGCGGCCTCGTAGCCGAGCGCCTCGATGTCGAATGCGCCGCGGCCCGCGACGTGGAAGACCCGCTCACGCAACTGTGCGGGGCAGTGCCGCTGGTTGGGGCAGCGCAGGTCCACGTCACCCTCCTTGGCGGGGGCGAGCGGTGTCCCGCACTCGGGGCATTCGGTGGGCATGACGAACTCGCGTTCGGTGCCGTCGCGCAGGTCCACCACCGGGCCGAGCACCTCGGGGATGACGTCACCGGCCTTGCGCAGCACCACCGTGTCGCCGATGAGCACGCCCTTGCGGGCCACCTCCGCCGCGTTGTGCAGGGTGGCGAGGGAGACCGTCGACCCGGCCACCGTGACCGGTTCCATGTAGGCGAACGGGGTGACCCGGCCCGTGCGGCCGACGCTGACGCGGATGTCGAGCAACGCGGTGGTCACCTCCTCCGGCGGGTACTTGTAGGCGATCGCCCACCGGGGTGCGCGCGAGGTGGTGCCGAGCCGGCGCTGCAGGGACACCTCGTCGACCTTGACGACGAGCCCGTCGATCTCGTGTTCGACGTCGTGGCGGTGCTCGCCCCAGTACCGCATCCGGGCGACGACCTCCTCGACGCCGACGACGCGGGCGGTGTGCCCGGAGACGGGCAACCCCCAGGCGGCGAGGGCGGCGTAGGACTGCGACAGCGACACCGGCTCGAATCCCTCGACGCGGCCGAGCCCGTGGCAGATCATCCCGAGGCGGCGCCGCGCGGTCACCGCGGGGTTCTTCTGCCGCAGCGATCCGGCCGCGGTGTTGCGCGGATTGGCGAACGGGGCCTTGCCCTCGGCGACGAGGGCGGCGTTGAGCGCGTGGAAGTCCTCGAGCCGGAAGTACACCTCGCCCCGCACCTCGAGAACCCGGGGGACGGGAAATTCCTCGGTGGCGGTGAGCCTTTCGGGGATGTCGTCGATCGTGAGGGCATTGAGCGTGACCTCCTCGCCGGTGCGGCCGTCGCCGCGGGTGGCGGCACGGCGCAAGCGGCCGTCCTCGTACACCAGACTCAGCGCGACGCCGTCGATCTTCACCTCGCACAGGTAGTGCAGGTCCGGACCCGTCTCGGCCTCGACGCGGGAAACCCAGGCGCGCAGCTCGTCCTCGGTGAAGACGTTGTCGAGGCTGAGCATCCGCTCGAGGTGGTCGACGGCGGTGAAGTCGGTGGCGAAGCCCCCACCGACGAGCTGCGTCGGGGAGTCCGGGACGCGCAGGTCCGGGTAGTCGTCCTCGAGCTGCTTCAGCGCGCCGAGCAACTGGTCGAAGGCGCCGTCGGAGATGATCGGCGCGTCGCGCACGTAGTAGCGGAACTGGTGCTCGCGCACCTCCTCCGCGAGCTGCTGCCAGCGCTCGCGCACGTCGGGCGGAGCTTGGGTGGGCGCGTCCGTCGATTCACTCACGCCGGAAAGACTAGTCGAGCGATACGACGTTCCCGGCCGCGGCGGAGCCGAGCGATTCCGGGTCGTCCGCGAACGCGGCGGCGACGTCGCGGGCGAGGCGCAGCGCCCGGCGCGCCCACGTGGGATCGGCGCCGGCCAGGCCGCAGCGCGGGGTGACCCCCACCGAGCGCAGCGTGGCGCGGGGGAAGCCCAGCCGGTCGATCAGCGTGATCGCGGGGGCCGCGACGTCACGCCAGGTGGGGACGGCCGTGTCGGGTGCGGTGGACGGCACCAGCCCGAGCAGGAGGGTGGTTCCGGCGTCGATCAGCTCACCGATACCGTCGAGGTCGGCGGCGGTGAGCTGCGCGACGTCGAGGGCGACGGCGTCGACGCCGCTGCGGCGCAGCAACCCGGTGGGCACGTCGGCGGCGCAGCAGTGCACCGCGACGGGGCGGCCGATCGCCGCGATCGCGGCCTCGAGCAGGTGCTGCGCCTCCGGCTCGGGGAGCGCCGGCACCGATTCGAGCTTCGTGCGTCCGGTCAGGGTCCCGGCGAGGACGGCGGGCAGCGCAGGCTCGTCGAGCTGGACCACCACGTGGGCGCCGAGGCGGCGGGTCAGTTCCGCGGCGTGCCGCGCCAGGCCCTCGCCGAGGGACTCGGCGACGTCGCGCACGGCGCCGCGATCGGTGAGCACCCGCCGGCCCCCGGCCAGCTCGGCGTGCGCGGCGAGGGTGAACGGGCCGGCGGACTGCACCTTCAGGAATCGACCGGGACCGAGACCCGCTGTCTCCCATGCCTCTTCGAGTGCATCGAGATCTCGGCGCAGCAGAT
>NZ_PCZU01000032.1:19980-24447 GCF_002887785.1 Rhodococcus sp. ENV425 | reverse complement strand
GGCGCGGGCGGCGACCGCGCCGCGGCGACCGCCGAGCCGGTACCCGGTGGTGGACGTGTCGAGGTGCAGGTCGACCAGCAACGCGCCGGTGCGGCCGATGAGATCGGCCCCGAGCCCGCGGGCCGGCAGCTCGACCAGGTGCGGCAACGCCTCGAGCTCGCCGAGCACGGTCGCGGTCGATTCCCGGGCGTCGGTGCCGGGCCACGACCCGATGCCGGTCGCGACGCCGGACCAGGGGTTCGGGATGTTCGCGGTCACCGGGACGTGGCCGCCGTGCCGGTACCGACGATGGTGCCGCTGCCGAGGACGACGTCGCCGCCCGCGTCCGGCCGGTACAGCACCACGGCCTGTCCGGTGGCGACGCCGGTGAGCGGTTCGCGCAGGGTCACCGCGAGACCGGTGCCGGCGGGCTCGGCGACGGCCGCCGCGACACCGCCGTGCGCGCGGACCTGCACGACGCATTCGACCGGTCCGGCCGGCGCGGCCCCGCTCGTCCACACCGCGCGCTCGGCACTGATCGCCCACACCTTCAGGTCTTCCGCGGAGCCCACCTTCACCGTGCCGGTGTCCGGCTCGATCGCGGTGACGTAGCGGGGGCGGCCGTCCGCGCCGGGGCCGGCGATGCCCAGGCCCTTGCGCTGTCCGACCGTGAAGCCGTGCACCCCTTCGTGTTCGGCGAGCACGGCGCCGGACCGGGCGTCGACGACGCGGCCGGGACGCACCCCGATGCGGGCACCGAGGAAGGCGCGGGTGTCACCGGAGGGGATGAAGCAGATGTCGTGACTGTCGGGCTTGTCCGCGACCGCGAGACCCCGCTCGGCCGCTTCGGCGCGGATCCGCTCCTTCGGGGTGTCCCCGACCGGGAACATCGCACGCGCGAGCTGGTCGGCCGTCAGCACACCGAGCACGTACGACTGGTCCTTGCCGGCGTCGACCGCGCGACGCAGGACACCGTCGTCGAGCCGGGCGTAGTGGCCGGTGGCGACCGCGTCGAAGCCGAGGGCGACGGCCCGGTCGGCGAGGGCCGCGAACTTGATCTTCTCGTTGCAGCGCAGGCACGGATTGGGGGTCTGGCCGGCGGCATAGGACTCGACGAAGTCGTCGATGACGTCCTCCTTGAACCGGTCGGCGAAATCCCAGACATAGAACGGGATTCCGAGCACGTCGGCGGCGCGGCGCGCATCCCCGGCGTCCTCCTTGGAGCAGCAGCCCCGCGACCCGGTCCGCAGCGTGCCCGGCGCCGTGGACAGCGCCAGGTGCACACCGACCACGTCGTGGCCGGCGTCGACCGCGCGGGCCGCGGCCACCGCCGAGTCCACGCCACCGCTCATTGCCGCGAGCACCCTCATCGACGTCACCTCTCTCGACTACCGGCGCCGGCCAGTCCGGCGGCCCGCGCCCGTCCCACCACCTGCGGCAGCGCCGCCACAACGGCCTCCACGTCGGCGCGAGTCGACGTGTGGCCCAACGAGAATCGCAACGACCCGCGGGCCGTGCGGGGGTCCGCCCCCATCGCGACGAGCACATGGCTCGGCCGCGCCACCCCGGCGGTGCAGGCCGAACCGGTCGAGCACTCGATCCCGGCCGCGTCCAGCAGCATGAGCAGCGAATCGCCCTCGCAGCCGGGGAAGGTGAAGTGTGCATTGCCGGGCAGGCGGTCCGCGCCGCGCGGGCCGTTGAGGACCGCGTCCGGGACCACGGCCGTCACACCGGCGATCAGTTCGTCGCGCAGCGTCGTGAGCGCGACGGTGCGTTCGCCGAGTTCGACCGTCGCCTCGCGCAGCGCCGCGGCCATGCCGGCGATCCCGGCGGTGTCGTGGGTTCCCGACCGTACGTCGCGCTCGTGTCCGCCGCCGTGGGTGAGGGGCACGCACGGCACCTGCCGGCCCAGCAGCAGGGCACCGACACCCTGGGGACCGCCGAACTTGTGCGCGGCGATCGTCATGGCGGCCAGCCCGCTCGCGGCGAAGTCGACGGGCAGATGGCCGACCGCCTGCACGGCGTCGCTGTGCACGGGCACCCCGTACTCGGCGGCGACCGCGGTGAGCTCGGCGACGGGCATCACGGTGCCCACCTCGTTGTTGGCCCACATCACCGACACCAGGGCCGTCTCGTCGGCGTGCTCGGCGAGGGCCATCCGCAGCGCATCCGGCTCGACGCGTCCGTCGGCGTCGACGGCCAGCCAGGTCACCTCGGCGCCCTCGTGCGCGACGAGCCACTCGACGGCATCGAGCACGGCGTGGTGCTCGACGGCGCTCGCGATCACCCGGCGACGGCGCGGATCGGCGTCGCGGCGCGCCCAGTAGATGCCCTTGACCGCGAGGTTGTCGCCCTCGGTGCCGCCCGAGGTGAAGACGACCTCGGAGGGACGCGCACCGAGGTCCGCGGCGATGGACTCCCGGGCCTCCTCGATGCGGCGCCGCGCCGCGCGGCCCGACCCGTGGAGGGACGACGCGTTGCCGACCGTCGCGAAGATCTCCGTCATCGCCGACACGGCCGCGGGCAGCATCGGGGTGGTCGCGGCGTGATCGAGGTAGACGGTCGTCGAGGTGCCGGAGGCTCCGGCGGGGTTCGAGGTCATGACCGAACCAGGATAGCGGGTCGGGGCTCGCGCCCGTCGCGCTCACCGTCCGGCCCGGAGCTCCTCGCGACCACGGGTGTCGTGCGCGGCGGCGGCCCGGCCGAGCCTGGCGAACTCGGCGCCGTCGTCGTGCCGCCGGCGCGCGGACCGTTCACACCGCGCGGCGAGGTCGCGGCGATCGGAGCCGGGCCGCTCGAGCGGGGCGAGCACCACCTCCGCCACCACGCCCCGGTGCCGCAGGAGCCGTCGCAGCGACGCTCCCATCGTCTCGTCGCCGACGAACGCCGGACCGGTGGCGATCGTCCCGGCGGCGTCGGCGTACCGGAGCCCGACCGGCTGCACCGGGCGCTGCGCGTCGATCGCCGCCTGGAACAGTGCCGGACGGAACCCGCCGTACGCCCTGCCGCACCACGTCGTGCCCTCCGGGAACGCCGCGATCCGCTCCCCCGCCAGGAGGCGGTCGCGGATCCGCGACACCACGACGGGCAGGTCGCGCAGACGCTCGCGCTCGATGGGGATGACCCGCATGCGGCGGGCCAGCGCGCCGAGCAGTCCCCACTCGAGCAGGTCGCTGCGCGCGACGAACCCTGCCGGGGCAACCGCGGTGAGCACCAGCACGTCGGTCCAGGACACGTGCGGGGCGACGACGAGCACGCCCCCGCCTCCCCCGTCGCCGCGGTCCCGCAGGTCGGTCACCGTCAGCCGCAGCCCGGCACAACGCAGCAGGACGCGGGCGAACGCACGCTGGGCGGCGAGGCGCCCCGGGCGGGGCAGGAGCCGGCCGGCGGTCAGCAACGGGGCGGTCGCCAGCACCGCCACCACGAGCACCCAGCGCGCCGCCGCCGTGACGAAACTCACTCGCCCCGGATCGGCCGGAAGGCAGCCGGTGCCGCAGGGACTGGCCGGCATCCAGGCGTGGGCGCGGGTGTTCAAGCCCGCGCTCCTGCGGCCGCCTCGGCGCTCTCGGCGGCGGTCCGCAGCCGCTCGAGGTAGCGCGCGTTGGCTCCGGCGAGGCTCTGCAGCGCGACGAAGTCGGCCACCCCGAAGTCGGGGTCGTGGGCGGGCTCGCCGCAGATGCGAGCACCGAGCCGCAGATACCCGCGCAGCAGCGGCGGCAGCACCGGCCGCGCGGGGGACGGGATGTCGTCGAGGGGGCGGCCGTCGACGACGACCGGGGTCCGGGGAAGCACCCGCCGGGCCGGCTCGACGGAGTGCCGGGCCAGCAGCACGTCGCGCACTCCCCGGACGTTGGCGCCGGGCACGTCGGACGGGTGGGTGCGCATCGGCACCGACACGCACCCCATGACCCAGTTGTGCCCGGTGAGTTGCAGGTAGTGCAGGATCCCGGCCCACATCAGCGACAGGACCGAGCCGGAGCGGTGGGCGGGGTCGACGCAGGCGCGGCCCATCTCCACCGCCCGCAGACCGTCGGGATCGAGGGCGGTGAGATCGAATTCGGTGGCGGTGTAGTAGCCCCCGGCGGCGCGTGCGGCCTCCGGCGGCAGCATCCGGTAACAGCCCACCACCGCGCCGGTGTGGTTCTCGCGCACCAACAGGTGGTCGCAGTACTCGTCGAAGCGGTCGGCGTCGAGGCCCGCGGGCATGCCTGCCGGGAGGCGGAATCCGGGTTCGGCGGCGAAGACGCGGTAACGCAGCCGCTGTGCGGCCTCGCGATGTTCGCGGTCGGCGGACACGAGCAGGGAGTACCGCGGCCCCGACAGCACCGCCTCCGACAGCCCCGGGTTCCGGGCCGGCACCAGCAAAGTGGTCATGGCGCAATGTGTATCGAGCCGGTACGTCGCGGCAGGGGCGGCACGGTGTCGCCTCCGTGCACGTCCGGTGAACATGCCCGGGTACGCGTGCGGCCCCGCACCCTGGACGGGTGC
>NZ_PCZU01000032.1:14537-19962 GCF_002887785.1 Rhodococcus sp. ENV425 | reverse complement strand
CCGCGGCGGGACCTCGGGATCAGCCCTTGTGCTTCTTGATCTCCTCGGTCAGCTGCGGAGCGACGTTGAACAGGTCACCCACGACGCCGTAGTCCGCGATCTCGAAGATCGGGGCCTCTTCGTCCTTGTTGACCGCGACGATCGTCTTGGACGTCTGCATGCCGGCCCGGTGCTGGATGGCGCCGGAGATGCCCAGCGCCACATACAGCTGCGGCGAGACGGTCTTGCCGGTCTGACCGACCTGGAACTGACCCGGGTAGTAGCCGGAGTCGACGGCGGCGCGGGAGGCACCGACGGCGGCACCGAGCGAGTCGGCGAGGTCCTCGACGACGCTGAACTTGTCGGCGCTGCCGACGCCGCGGCCGCCGGAGACGACGATCGACGCCTCGGTCAGCTCGGGACGGTCGCCGCCCACGATCGGGTTGCGCGCGGTGATCTTGACCGCGTTCTCCTCCTGCGCCGGCACCTCGACGTCCACGCGCTCGGCGGCGCCGGCCTGCGGCTGCGCCTCGACGGCACCCGGACGCACGGAGACGACCGGCACCTCGCCGTTGGCCTTGGCGTCGACGGTGTACGCGCCACCGAAGATCGAGTGCACGGCCGAACCGTCGGACTTGACGTCGATGACGTCGCAGAGCAGACCGGAGCCGATGCGCGCGGCGAGGCGGCCCGACACCTCCTTGCCCTCGACGCTGGCGGCGGTGATCACCGCGGCGGGGCTGGCGGACTCCACGAGCGAGGCCAGCACGTCGACCTTCGGGGTCACCAGGTAGCCCTCGATGTCGTCGGACTCGGCGGCGTAGACCTTGGCGGCGCCGGCGGCGGCGAGCGCGTCCTGCAGCTTGTCGGCGGTGCCGGCCGGACCGGTCACGACCGCGGCGGGCTCACCCAGCGCACGGGCGGCGGTGATCAGCTCGGTGCTGACCTTCTTCAGCGCGCCCTCGGCGTGCTCGACGAGCACGAGTACTTCTGCCATTGCTCTTTCTCTCCCTTGGGTATGTCTGCTGTGTCGCGTGGGCGCGATCAGATGATCTTCTGGCCGACGAGGTACGCGGCGATCTTGCTGCCGCCGTCACCCTCGTCCGCGACGCGCTCACCAGCGGTACGCGGGGGCTTCGGGCTGACACCGGTGACGGTGCTGCCGGCGTTGGCCACGCCGAAGATCTCGGGGTCGAGCCCGATGTCGGCGAGAGTGAGGGCCTGAACTTCCTTCTTCTTGGCGGCCATGATGCCCTTGAAGGACGGGAAGCGGGGCTCGTTGATCTTCTCGGTGACCGAGACGATGGCCGGCAGCGTGGCCTCGAGGGTGAAGACACCCTCGTCGGTCTCGCGCTCGCCGCTGACCTTGCCGTCGGCGACGGTGAGCTTGCGCATGTGGGTCAGCTGCGGCAGGCCGAGGTACTCGGCGATGATCGCCGGCACGGCGCCCATCCGGCCGTCGGTGGCCTCGTTGCCGGCGATGACCAGGTCGACGCCCTCGATCTGGCCGAGAGCCGCCGCGAGCGCGTACGCGGTCTGGATCGCGTCGGAGCCGTGGATGGCCGGGTCGTTGAGGTGGATGGCCTTGTCGGCACCCATGGACAGCGCCTTGCGGATCGCGTCGGTGGCGCGGTCCGGACCGGCGGTGAGCACGGTGACCTCCCCGCCGTCGCGCTCCTTGATGAGCAGGGCTTCCTCGACGGCGCGCTCGTTGATCTCGTCGAGCACCGCGTCGGCGGCCTCGCGATCGAGCGTGAAGTCGCCGTCGCTGAGCTTGCGCTCGGACCACGTGTCGGGGACCTGCTTGATCAAAACGACGATGTTCGTCATGGGTCTACGTCGACCTCCTGTGTATGACTGCCTGGGATCGGCGAGGCGCAACGCCTTGACCGAGCTCTCGTGCTTCGCACGGGGGTGTGCGATAGATTACCTCACGCTAAGTTACCCGCTGGTAACTTGGATGGGAACCTCGTTCACCATAACCACACGAAGGGAGCCGCACGGCTGTGATCTGGACCACCGATGACGAGGTCGACAAAGGTGGGGCTAATGTCTGGGCGGTGAGCGAATCCCCCGTCCCCGCCGGCGACGCCCCTCAACTGCCACTCACCGGCGAGCGCACCGTTCCCGGCATCGCGGAGGAGAACTACTGGTTCCGCCGCCACGAGGTGGTCTACCGCGACCTGCTGCCCCGGTGCGCCGGCCGCACCGTGCTCGAGGCGGGCGCCGGCGAGGGCTACGGCGCCGACATGATCGCGGGCGTCGCCACCGCCGTCGTCGGCCTCGACTACGACGAGAGCGCCGTCGCGCACGTGCGCGCCCGCTACCCGCGCGTGGACATGCGGCACGCCAACCTCGCCGACCTGCCCCTCGCCGACGCCTCCGTGGACGTTGTCGTCAACTTCCAGGTCATCGAGCACCTGTGGGACCAGTCCGGGTTCCTGCGCGAATGCCACCGCGTGCTCCGGGACGGCGGCGAACTGCTGATCAGCACCCCCAACCGCATCACGTTCTCCCCCGGCCGCGACACCCCGCTCAACCCGTTCCACACCCGCGAGCTGAACGCCGCCGAACTCACCGAACTGCTCGAGGGAGCCGGCTTCCGCGTCGCCCTGACGACCGGGGTGCACCACGGCCCCGCCCTGCGCGCCCTCGATGCCAAGCACGGCGGCTCCTTCATCGACGCCCAGATCGAGCGCGCTCTCGCCGGCGATCCCTGGCCCGCCGGCCTGACCGCAGACGTCGCGGCCGTGACGGTCGACGACTTCCTCCTCGCGCCCGAGAACATCGACGCCAGTCTGGATCTCGTCGCGATCGCGGTGAAGGATCCGGCGCGGTGACCACTCCCGCCACCCGGCGGGAACCGGGACTGTTCGCGCTCGTGCTGCACTCGCACCTGCCGTGGCTCGCCCACCACGGTCGCTGGCCGGTCGGCGAGGAATGGCTCTACCAGTCCTGGGCCGCGACGTATCTCCCGGTGACCGACGTCCTGCGCCGGCTTGCCGCCGAGGGCCGCACGCGCCTGGTCACCCTCGGGGTGACGCCCGTGCTGGCCGCTCAGCTCGACGACCCCCACTGCCTGACCGGGATGCACCACTGGCTCGGCAACTGTCAGCTGCGCGCCCACGAGGCCGCGGGCATGCGGGAGCCGGCCTACCGTGCGCTCGGAGCCCGCGAGCACCGGCAGGCCGCCGCAGCCCTCGAACAGTTCGAAACCCGTTGGCGCCACGGCGGATCCCCGGTGTTCCGCGAACTCGTCGACGCCGAGGCGGTCGAACTGCTGGGCGGGCCGCTGGCCCATCCCTTCCAGCCTCTGCTCGATCCCCGCCTGCGGGCGTTCTCCCTCGCCGAGGGGCTGGCCGACGCGCACGCCCGCTGGGCGCACACACCGCAGGGCATCTGGGCGCCCGAGTGCGCGTTCACCCCCGGTATGGAGGCCGGATACGCCGCCGCCGGCGTCGGGCACTTCATGGTCGACGGTCCCGCCCTGCGCGGCGACACCGCGCTCGGCCGGACCGCGTGGGACTCCGACGTCGTCGCCTTCGGCCGGGATCTGCAGGTGTCCTACCGGGTCTGGTCGCCGAAGTCCGGCTACCCGGGCCACCCCGCCTACCGGGACTTCCACACCTACTGCCACGACACCGGGCTCAAGCCCGCCCGCGTGACCGGCCGCACCGTCGCCCCACAGGACAAGGCGCCCTACGACCCCGATCTGGCGTCCGCGGCCGTCGACCGCCACGTGGCCGACTTCGTCGACACGATCCGCCGCCGGCTGCGCCGCGAGTCCGACCGCATCGGGCGCGACGCCCTGGTGGTCGCCGCCTTCGACACCGAGCTGTTCGGCCACTGGTGGCACGAGGGCCCGCTGTTCCTCGAACGGCTGCTCCGGGCGCTGCCGGAGGCGGGCATCGAGGTGGGCACTCTCGCCGACGCACGCGACCGCGGGTACGTGGGAGCACCCGTCGACCTGCACGACACCTCGTGGGGGTCCGGGAAGGACTGGCGGGTGTGGGCCGGCGAGCAGGTTCGCGACCTCGTACAGCTCGACGAGGAGGTCGTGCGCACCACGCTCGACACCCTGGACAAGGCCCGCGGCGCCGCCGGGGCCGGCCGCCCCGCGCTGCGCAACCGGGTGCACGACCAGATGCTGCGCGAGGCGCTGCTGACGGTGTCGAGCGACTGGGCATTCATGGTCAGCAAGGACACCGCGGCCGGATACGCGCGGGACCGGGCCCACAAGCACGCCCACGCGTTGCGCGAGATCGCCGCGGCGGTCGCCGCAGGCCGCGACGAGACGGCGGCGCGCCTGGCCGCCGGCTGGAACCGGGCCGACAATCTGTTCCCCGGGCTCGACGCCCGCCGCCTGCCCGACCGGATGGGAGCCCCCTCGTGAAGGTGCTGATCGTCTCCTGGGAGTACCCGCCCGTCGTCGTCGGCGGCCTCGGCCGGCACGTGCACCACCTCGCCACCGAGCTCGCCGCCGCCGGCCACGAGGTGGTCGTGCTCTCCCGGCGGCCCACCGGCACGGACGCCACCACCCACCCCACGATCAGCCACATCGCCGAGGGCGTGCTCGTGGTGGCCGTCGCCGAGGACCCACCGCACTTCGACTTCGGCGAGGACATGCTCGCCTGGACGCTCGCGATGGGTCATGCCATGGTGCGGGCGGGGCTGAGCCTGACCAAGGGCGGCATCGGCGACGGCTGGTACCCGGACGTGGTGCACGCGCACGACTGGCTCGTCGCACACCCCGCCGTCGCGCTCGCCGAGTTCTTCGACGTACCGCTGGTGTCCACCCTGCACGCAAGCGAGGCCGGCCGGCACAGCGGCTGGCTGTCGGGCCGCGTGAACCGGCAGGTGCACTCGGTGGAGTGGTGGCTCGCCAACGAATCCGATCGGCTCATCACGTGTTCGGCATCGATGAACGAGGAGGTCGCCGCGCTCTACGGGCCGGACCTGCCGCCGGCGACGGTGATCCGCAACGGAATCGACGTCACCGCGTGGTCCTACCGGGAGCGGGCGCCGCGTTCCGGGCCGCCGCAGCTGCTGTTCGTCGGCCGCCTCGAGTACGAGAAGGGCGTGCAGGACGCGATCGCCGCCCTGCCCCGGATCCGGCGCACGCACCCCGGCACCACCCTCGTCGTCGCCGGGGAGGGCACCCAGTTCGACTGGCTGCGCGAGCAGGCGCGCGTGCACCGCGTCGCGCGGTCGGTGACGTTCGTCGGCAACCTCGACCGCATCGAGCTGCTCGGGTGGCTGCACCGCGCCGATGCGATCGTCCTGCCGAGCCGCTACGAACCGTTCGGGATCATCGCACTCGAGGCCGCGGCCGCCGGGACGCCACTCGTCGCGTCGACGGCCGGCGGCCTGGGGGAGGCCGTCGTCGACGGCTCGACCGGCCTCTCGTTCGCACCCGGCGACGTCGCGGGGCTGGCGTCGGCGGTCC
>NZ_PCZU01000032.1:0-14464 GCF_002887785.1 Rhodococcus sp. ENV425 | reverse complement strand
GACCGCCCGTGTGTACTCGGAGGCGAAACGTCGTGTGCGCCATCCGCTTCCGCGACCGACGATTCCCCAGCGGCCGTTGCCCGGCCGGTGACCGGCGCTGCCGGCCCGCGTCACCGGGACGGCAGCAGCGGAGGCTCGCGGTGCGCCCAGGGCCGGGCCCGCTCGAGCTGTGCCGCGAGCGACAGCAGCAGTCCCTCCGAGCCCAGCGGCCCGAGAAACTGCACGCCCAACGGCAATCCCGCCGCGGTCCAGTGCAGTGGCACCGAGATCGCCGGGCGCCCGGTGATGTTCGCGAGCTGGGTGTACGGCGTCCGGGCGAGGTTCTCGTCGACGATGCGGTCCATCAGCCCGGCCCACCGCGCCGCGCGGCCCAGCCGCGCCGTCACGATCAGGCGCGCGGCCCCCTGGAGCGCGGGCGGCGTGGCCAGTTCCCCCACGCGCGCCGGCGGATACGCCAGGGTCGGCGTGAGCAGCAGGTCGTACCGCTCGTGGAACGCGCCGAGCTGCTGCGTATACCCGTTCCACCGGCGCAGCGAGGCGAGATAGTCCGAGGGCCGCACGGAGTCGCCGAGCGCGGCGAGGAACCGCGTGTCGGGCTCGAACGCGTCGGGGGCGCACCCGGTGCGCAGGCGCGCCTGCCGGACGTCGGCGGCGAGCCAGGCGAACCACATCGTCAGCCAGTCGGTGGACAGCCGCCGCTCGTCGATCCCCGTCGCCGCGGGTTCGACGGCGTGGCCCAGCTCGGCGAGCAGCGCCGCGGCGTTCTCGACGGCCGTGACGGCCTCCGGGTCGACGCCGGTGCCGATCGGGGAGTCCGTCGCGAACCCGATGCGCAGCGTCCGCGGTGGGGTACTCGCCGCGGACGCATACGACTCCTGCGGTGCCGCCGTGAGATAGGGCCCGTTCGGGTCCGGACCGGCCAGCACGTCGAGCATGGCTGCCGCGTCGCGCACCGTGCGCGTGACGACCCCGTTGCTGACCGCCCCGTGCCGGTCCTCGTCCACCTCGGGTCCGCTCGGCACCAGGCCCCGGCCCGGTTTGAGCCCGACCAGCCCGCAGCAGGCGGCCGGAATGCGGATCGAGCCGCCGCCGTCGTTCGCGCCGGCCGCCGGGACCACGCCGGCGGCGACCGCCGCCGCGGATCCGCCGGAGGACCCGCCCGGCGTGTGCGCGGGATTCCACGGGTTGCGGGTGGGACCGTTCGCCACCGGCTCGGTCACCCCCTTGACCCCGAACTCCGGAGTGTTCGTCTTGCCGAAGAGGACGAGGCCCGCGTCCAGCCAGCGATCGACGACCACCGCGTTGCGCACGGCGGGCAGCTCCGCCAGGGACCTGCTCCCGCTGCCGGTCGGAATCCCCGCGACGTCCTGGAGAAGATCCTTGACCAGGAACGGCACCCCCGCGAACGGACCCTCGAGGCGCTCCGCGGCCCGGCTGCGCGCCTGCTCGTCGAGCCGGCGCACGACGGTGTTCAGTGTGGGCTCCACCGCGTCGAGCCGGGCGAGGGCCGCGTCGAGCAGTTCGCGCGGCGTGACCTCGCGGCGGGTGACGAGTTCGGCGAGCCCCACGGCGTCGTAGCGGCGGTAGTCGGCGTAGTCCATCGCAGGCGCCCCGGATCAGGAACCGGGTTCCGCCGCCGGTTCGCGGCCCGCCTTCTTGCGCGCGATGTCCTCGAGCGCGGCGACGTACGCGGCCCGGTCGGCGGCACCGGACTCCCAGTCCGTGCGGCGGTTCCTGACCACCTTGGCCGGCGATCCGACCGCGATGCTGTAGTCCGGGATGTCGCCCTTGACCACCGCGTGCGCACCGAGGACGCAGCCGCGGCCGGTGCGGGTGCCGCGCAGCACCGTGACCTTCGTCGCGATCCAGGTGTCGGGTCCGATCCGCACGGGGCTCTTGACGATCCCCTGATCCTTGATCGGGTACGTGATGTCCTCGGTGCGGTGGTCGAAGTCGCAGATGTAGCACCAGTCGGCGACGAGTGTGGAGGCGCCGATCTCGATGTCGAGGTAGGTGTTGACGACGTTGTCCTTGCCGAAGACCACCTTGTCGCCGATGCGCAGCGACCCCTCGTGACAGCGGATGGCGTTGCCGTCGCCGATGTGCACCCACCGGCCGATCTCGAGCCGGGACAGCTCGGGGACGGAATGGATCTCGACGTTCTTGCCGAGGAACACCATGCCGCGCAGGATCACGTGCGGGTTGGCGAGCTTGAACTTGGCGAGCCGGTAGTACCGGACCAGGTACCACGGCGTGTACGCCTTGTGCGCCAGCACCCATCGCAGCGAATCGACGGTCAGGAATCGGGCCTGATCGGGGTCCCGCCGACGAGAACCCCGCCACCTCGTGCGCAACGGTGCGCCCCACATGCTCGTCATGGTTGCCAGCGTACGGTCCGCCTCGCGCATCGAGTGCGCCACCCGGCCCGATAGTGTGGCCCATCGGGTCATTCGAGCCATGGCGAGGAGATGAGTGATGCGGGCTGCCCTGCGGACGGTGATGCTGACGGCCTCGGCGGCACTGGTGTTGACCGGATGCGGCAGCGACGGCGGCCCGGTCGACGTCCTCGCCGCCGGGGCGTGGCCGGGTCGGTACGCCGACGCCCGCAACAGCAACACCGCGCCCGCCGACGGGCTGCGCGACCTCGCGCCCGCCTGGTCACGTCCGCTCGGCGGCGCCGTCACCGCGCCCGCGAGCGTCGCGGCGAACGGACAGATCTTCGTCACCGCCGCGACCGCCGCCGGCTGCAACCTCGTCTCGTTCCAGATCGACACCGGCCGCAAGCGCTGGTGCACCCGCCTCGCGCCGGGCGTCACCGGGGTGACGCCCACCGCCGACGGCGTGGCCAACATCTACGTCGGCGAGGAGGGGGCGATGGTGTCGTTCAACGAGCACGGCCAGCGGCGCTGGCGGATCCCGGTGAGCGGGACGCCGGGCACCGCACAGTTCACCGGCGACGGAAACCTCGTGTTCGTCACGCATTTCGGTCAGGTCAACGTGCTCGACCCGCAGACGGGCAGGCACGCCGCCCCGATCTTCGACCTCGTGCCCACCCCCGGGGTGGCGGACGGGACGAACGTGCCGCGGCTGCCCAACGACCACGGTCTGGCCGCATGTTTCGGCGGATCGGAGGACTGCCCGGTGGCCACCACCCCGGCGGTCGATCTCGGGACCGGCCGGATTCTGGTGACGCTGTGGCGGCCGGGCGCCGATCGCGCCGCCGTCGTGTCGATGCGCTACACCGGCGGCGACGATGCGCGGGTGGTCGAGGAGTGGTCGCAGCCGGAGCTTCCGGGCGGCGCGACGACCAGTCCCGTGCTGTCCGCGGACGGCGCCACGGTGTACGTGCACGACGGCGAGGGAGCCCTGTGGGCCCTCGATGCCGGGACCGGGACGCCGCGGTGGAGCCACGACCTCGGGTACACGGCCTCCGCCGGACCGGCGGTGTCCGCCGACGGACTGCTGATCCTCGCGCCGGGGGGCCGGACCGGCGACCTGGTGGCGCTGCGCGACACCGGTGAGGCGGCCGAACTCGTGTGGCGCCGCGGCGACGTGCGCCAGCTGGGGGTGCCGGCGCTGACCGCCGACGGCATCGGATACACAGTGGCCCGAGCCGACGACGGGTTGGCCGCGCTGGTGTTCGACGCCGCCAGCGGGGAGACGCTCGACGAGGAGACCCTGCCCGACGCGGCCGGATTCTCGGTCGGCACCGCGGTCGGGCCGGCCGGCGAGTTCGTCACGGCGACGCTGCCGGGCGACGTGTACGTGCTCCGCTGACCTTTCGCCGCGGGCGGCGACGGCTCAGCCGGCGATCTGGATGAGATTGCCGCAGGTGTCGTCGAAGACGGCGGTGGTGATGCCGCCCATTTCGAGGGGCTCCTGGGTGAATCGCACCCCGAGGCTGCGCAACCGCTCGTACTCGGCGCGCACGTCGTCGACCGCGAACGAGGTGAACGGGATACCGTCGGCGACGAGGGCCTCCTTGAACGGCCGGACGGCGGGATGGCCGTCGGGCTCGAGGACCAGTTCCGGCCCGTCCGGCTGCTGCGGCGAGACGACGGTGAGCCACCGCGCCTCGCCCAGGGGGACCTCGGTCTTCTTCACGAAACCCAGGACGTCGGTGTAGAAGGCGAGCGCCTTGTCCTGGTCGTCGACCAACACGCTGGTGAGGGTGACCTTCACTGCGACTCCTTTCGATGCGCGACCGTCCATCGGTCGGCGAGGCCCTGCAGTGGCGCAACGTCCACATGATGGAACTTCGATCGCCCCTCGCGGCGGGTCCGGACCAGCCCGGCCTCCTCGAGGATCGCCAGGTGCTGCGAGATCGCCTGCCGGGACGAGCCCAGGCCGTGCCGCGAGATCAGTCGTGTGCACAGCTCGAACAGCGTCTGGCCGTCCCGGTCGACGAGCTCGTCCAGGATGGCCCGCCGGGTCGGATCCGCCAGCGCTTTGAAGACGTCGACCACACCGTCGAGAATACGCAAGTATTTGCTTGCATATCAAGACCCGCACCGGAACGACCCACCCGGCCGGGACAGGGCTCAGCGACTGGGTTCGCAGACGAACGCCGTCGGGGTGCGGCCGATCCGCGTGAGCACGACGCTCAGCGACCGCGATCCGCGCAGCTTCAGCCGCGGCCGGAGCACCGCCGGATCGACGTCGACCCCTCGCACGAGAATCTCCGCCACCCCACAGTCCATCGACGAGAGCGATTGCCGGAGAGTCTTTTCCGTGTACTTCAGTCGATCGAGAACGCGGAATCCCCGCACCCCCGCGGGGAGGGTGTCGCCGGTGAGATACGCGATCCGCGGATCGAGCTGCCACAGGCCGTGGGCGGCCGCGTAGTGCCGCACCAGCCCCGCACGCACGATCGCCCCGTCGGGATCGACGATCCACTCCCCCGGTTCCCGCTCGGGGATCTCGTCCGGCTCCGCGTCGGTGATCTCGAATACGGCGCCGTCCGAACGCAACACACTCGCCCGTCGCCGCACGCCCGGCGTGGCCAGACCCGGGGAGTACAGGCATGCCTCGCGGACGCCGCCGTCGAGCGAGACCACCTCGACCTCCCCCGCCCAGTCCAGCGCATCGAAATCCAGTCCGGGGGCACACTTGACGGCCAGGTCGCGTCCGGCGTAGGCGTCGAGCAGGTCGGGCAACGGCGGCATCAGGGCCGCCGGGTCGTGCGTGCGCCGGCCTTCGGATCGGCGGGCCGGATCGGCGATCACGGTGGTACCGCGGGTGATCGGGCGCAGCGCGTCGGCGCGGGCCAGCGCCGCCCCGGGGACGTTGTGGGCGGCCATCGCGAGGCGAACGGGGTCGAGATCGCTGCCGACCACCGCCTCCGCGACCCCCACCAGGGCCGCCAGCTCGGCGCCGATCGAGCACGTCACGTCGTGGACGCGCCGGCCGGCGAGCCGGCGGGCCCGATGCGCGGCGACGGACGCCGGCGTCGCCTGCTGCAGCGCGTCGTCGGTGAACAGCCAGCCGCCGGCAGCGGGCAGCTTCGCGACCGCCCTGCGGCGCAACAGCACCGTCTCGGTCAGCGGCGCGGTCAGGTCGGCGAAACGCGTACGCGCCCAGCCGATGTCGGCTAGGCGCGTCCGCGCGGACAGGTCCCGGGCGGCCACCTCCGCGAGATCGGCCGCGCCCTGCGACGAACGCAGGTACGCGACGTCGGCGAGGGTGAACGCGTAGCCCACACTACTTGCCGGGCTTCACGCCGGTGATCATGACGTTGTAGAAGAAGCTGCGCGGGACCACGTGCCTGAGGACCTTCTCGTCCACCCAGCTGAGCGTGCGCCACCCGCCGAACGCGAAGCGCGCCCAGCCCCAGCCCAGCTTCTCCGCGGGCACCGCGGCCTCGAATGTGCGGACCGGCCAGCCCAGCAGCGCGGCCGCGAACTCCTCGCTGCTCGCCTTCACCTCGACCGCGCCGGCCGAAGCCGCCGTCCGCTCGAGGTCCGACGGGTCGAAGGTGTGCAGGTCGACGACCGCCTCGAGCGCCGCGGCACGGGAGGACTCGTCGAGTTCGGCCTGCGGCCGCCGCCAGTCCCGCAGGAACGGCAGCTTCGTGACGTTGGTGGTGGCCTCCCACGTGAGGCGGCCGAGCCAGCGCGCGTAGAAGTTCCCGACCGTGCTGGGCTCGCCGGCGAAGACGAACCGGCCGCCCGGCTTCAGCACCCGCAGCACCTCCCGCAGCGACTGCTCGACGTCGGGGATGTGGTGCAGCACCGCGTGACCGACGACGAGGTCGAAGGTGTCGTCGTCGTACGGGATCGTCTCGGCGTCGGCCACCCGGCCGTCCACGTCGAGGCCGAGGTGCCCGGCGTTGCGCAGCGCCACCTTGACCATCCCGGGCGACAGGTCGGTGACCGAGCCGGTCCTCGCCACTCCGGCCTGCATGAGGTTCAGCAGGAAGAAGCCGGTGCCGCAACCGAGTTCGAGGGCCCGCTCGTACGGCAGGGGCTGGTCACCGGCGGCGGCGTCGAAACGACCCTTCGCGTAGTCGATGCAGCGCTCGTCGTAGGAGATCGACCACTTCTCGTCGTAGGTCTCGGCCTCCCAGTCGTGGTAGAGCACCTGCGCGAGCTTGGTGTCCCGAAGGGCGGCCGCCACCTCCTCGGCAGTGGCGTGCGGGTTCGGCGCGGGGTCGACCCCGTCGGTCCTGCTTGCAGTCATGAAGGGCATCCTACCCATCGGTAAGGAATGAACAAGTTCCAGTTCCGGGGTGCCTACTCCCCGACGAACTCGGCCTTACCCGGGCCGTTGGCGACGAAGGACTCCATGCCGATCGTGCGGTCCTTCGTCGCGAACAGGCCGGCGAAGACGTGCTGCTCGATCTTCAGCCCCGTGTCCAGGTCGGTGTCGAGGCCCTGGTCGATCGCGGCTTTGGCCGCCGCCAGTGCGCGGGTGGCGCCCCGGCTGAACTGCGACGCCCACGCGCGCGCCGCGTTGTACACCTCGTCCGGGGCGACGACCTCGTCGACCAGCCCCATCTGCAGGGCCTCGGCCGCACCGACGAAGCGGCCGGTGAACACCAGATCCTTCGCCCTCGACGGGCCGACGAGGCGGGCGAGGCGCTGCGTTCCGCCGCCGCCCGGGATGATGCCGAGCAGGATCTCCGGCACACCGACCTTCGCGTTGTCGCCGGCGATCCGCCGGTCCGCACCCAGCGCGAGCTCCAGGCCGCCCCCCAGCGCGTAGCCGGTGATCGCGGCCACCGTCGGCTTCGGGATCTCCGCCACCGACCCCAGCGCCGACTGCAGATCCGCGATGATCTCGCTCATCTGCACGTAGCTCAGCTCGGCCATCTCCTTGATGTCCGCGCCGGCCGCGAACACCTTCTCACCGCCGTAGACGATCACCGCCTTGACGTCGGAGTTCACGGTCGCCTCGCGCGCAGCGGCCCGGATCTCCTCCTGCACCTGCCGGTTGAGTGCGTTCATCGGCGGCCGGTCGAGCCGGATGGTGCCGATACCGTCGGAGACCTCGAGTGTCACGAATTCAGCCATGAGGCACAGGCTAGTTGGCATCCCGGGCGGCCCACGGATGCGGCCCCGCCTCGTAGTAGCCGTCCTGCTCGGGGAACTCCACCCGGAGCTGTCCCTCCCAGGTGATCCGGGTCGGCAGGATCGGCGTGATCTGCGGCTCCGCAGCGAGGATCTCCGCGACCGAGCCGAACCGTGACAGGGCCGTCAACTGGCTCCAGGTCGGGGGCAGCAGCACACTGCCGCCCTCCTGCCAGTGCGCGATCGCCTCCTGCGGAGTCTGCCACCGCACCTCGTCGGCCTCGCTCGTCTCGCCGTCGGCGATCTGTCCCTCGGGAGCCGCCGCGACGAAGAACCTCGTGTCGTAGCGACGACCCTCTCCGACCGGCGTGATCCAGTTCGACCACGGCCGCAACAGGTCCGCACGCAGCACCAGCCCCTCACGTTCGAGGAACTCGCCGAAGGTGAGCTCCCGAGCCTCGAGCTGCCTGCGGGCCTCCCCGAACGGTGTCGTGTCCGCCACCACGGTGTCCGGTGTCGCACCGGCGAGCAGCACCCCGCACTCCTCGAACGTCTCGCGCACGGCCGCGAGGACGAGCGCCTGCGCGAGCGTCTCGGAGGTGCCGAACCGCTCCGACCACCACGGCACGGGCGGTCCCGTCCACGCCACCGTCGCAGCGCTGTCCGACGGGTCGACGCCGCCGCCGGGAAACACCGTCATGCCGCCGGCGAACGCCATGCCGCGCACGCGCTGCAGCAGGAACACCTCGACGCCACGGTCGCCGTCCCGGACGAGGATCACCGTCGAGGCATCCTTGAGCGGCATCGCCGCTGCACCCGCGGGTTCTCCCGAACGTTCGATAGCCATACTCACAAGTTACGGCATGACGTGACACACAACTCACCCACCCGGCGGCTCCGCGCGGCGGTGACCTCGGCCGCGGCTCCGCTCCGCTACGCGCGGCGGTGCCTCCCGGGCTGGTACGTGCGGCGCGCGAAGAACCGGCCGTCCGCCTTGTCGAGCGTGATCGCCTGGCTGAACGCATCGCTGAGGTTCTCACCCGTGATCACGTCGTCGAGCAGACCCTGCGCCACCACCTGCCCCTCCTTGAGCAGCATCGCGTGGGTGAAGCCCGGCGGGATCTCCTCCACGTGATGGGTGATCAGCACGATCGCCGGAGCGTCCGGGTCGGCCGCCAGCACGCCGAGCCGCGCCACGAGCTCCTCACGACCACCGAGGTCCAGGCCGGCGGCGGGCTCGTCGAGCAGCAGCAACTCCGGATCCGTCATCAGCGCCCGGGCGATGAGCACGCGCTTGCGCTCACCCTCGGAGAGCGTGCCGTAGGTGCGGTCGGCGAGATGCTCGGCGCCGAGGCTTTCGAGCATCTCCACGGCGCGTGCGCTGTCCACCTCGTCGTACCGCTCGCGCCAGCGCCCCAGCACGCCGTACCCCGCGGAGATCACCAGGTCCACGACCTTCTCGTCGCCCGGCACACGGTTCGCCAGCGCCGACGACGACATCCCGATCCGGGGCCGCAGCTCGGACAGGTCGGTCTTCCCGAACGTCTCCGCCAGCACGTGCGCCGTCCCCGATGTGGGGAATGTCTCCGCTGCGGCCACCCGCAGCAGCGACGTCTTACCCGCCCCGTTCGGACCGAGGATCACCCAACGTTCGTCGAGTTCCACCTTCCAGGACACGGGACCGACGAGGACGTTGCCGCCCCGCCGCACGAGCACGTCGTCGAATTCGATGAGCAGATCGGGATCAGGTTTTGCCACGCCGACCATCTTTGCGTACGCGCACGAGCGGTTCACGGCAGGATCGCTTCCGTGTCGTACCCCTCGCCTCCACCGCACCCCTCCCCCGCACCCGGCGAGCCGCCGGTCGGACCTGCCGTCGCCCGGTCCGACGCCGGTCCCTTCCCGCTGGGTGCCTTCCCCGGCGACGACGGGACGCGGTTCGCCGTGCACGCGCCCCACGGCAGCCGTGTTCAGCTCTGCCTGATCGACGACGCCGGCCGCGAGGAACGCATCGACCTGCCGGACAAGACGTACGGCGTCTGGCACGGCGCGGTGCCGGGGGTCCGCCCGGGCCAGCGCTACGGCTACCGCGTGCACGGCGCGTGGCAGCCCCGGACCGGGCTACGTGCCAATCCGCACAAGCTGCTGCTCGACCCGTGGGGCCGGCAGCTGACCGGCGACATCGGCGACACGGCCCGCTTGCTCGGCTACGAGCGCACCCCGTTCGGCGATGCGTCGACCGTGGACTCCCTCGGCCACACACCGCTGTCGGTGGTGGCCGACAACCCCGGCCGGGCCCGGCACAACCGTCCCGGCACGCCGTGGGAGCAGACGGTGATCTACGAACTGCACGTCGGCTCCTACACCGCCCGCCATCCCGCCGTCCCCGAGCAGTGGCGCGGCACCTATCTGGGCCTGACGGCGCCGGCCGTGCTCGAACACCTGGTCGGCCTGGGGGTCACCGCCGTCGAACTGCTGCCCGTGCACGCCTTCCTCACCGAACCACCCGTACGGGATCGCGGCATGCGCAACCACTGGGGTTACTCCACCGCGTCGTACTTCGCGCCCCACCCGGGCTACGCGGCCACCCCCGGCAACGAGATCGCGGAGTTCCGGACGATGGTCGACACGCTCCACGAGGCGGGCCTCGAGGTGATCCTCGACGTGGTCTACAACCACACCTGCGAATGGTCGGTGGACGGCCCGCACGTGTCCTGGCGCGGCCTCGACGCGCCCGGCTACTACCTCCTCGACGCCACCGGCCACGACATCGACCTGACGGGCTGTGGCAACACCGTCGACGGCAGTTCCCCGGTGGCGGTGCGGATGATCTGCGACAGCCTGCGGTACTGGGCGACGGAGATGGGTGTGGACGGCTTCCGGTTCGACCTGGCCAGCGCGCTCGCCCGGCCGCGAGGCGGCGACTTCGATCCCCGGGCGGCGGTGTTCACCGCCATCACCACCGACCCCGTCCTGACCCGGCTCAAGCTGATCGCCGAGCCCTGGGATGCGACCCTGCCCGGCTACCAGCTCGGCAACATCGGTCCCCAGTGGTCGGAGTGGAACGATCGTTACCGCGACTCGGTGCGGCGCTTCTGGGCGCGCGGTGCGGGAATCCGGGAGGTCGCCTCCCGGCTCGCGGGCTCGGAGGACCTCTACGGCCGGCACACCCACCGGCCGTGGATGTCGATCAACTTCGTCACCGCGCACGACGGTTTCACGATGGCCGACCTCGTCAGCTACCGGCGCAAGCACAACGAGGCCAACGGCGAACAGGGCCGTGACGGTAGCGACAACAACGAATCCGTCGACCACGGCGTCGAAGGACCCACGGACGATCCGCGGATCGTGGCCGCCCGGGCCCGGCACGTGCGTGCGCTGCTCGCCACCCTGCTGCTGTCGACCGGCACCCCGATGCTGCTCGCCGGCGACGAGTTCGGGCACTCCCAGGGCGGCAACAACAATGCCTATTGCGTGCCCGCCGACGTCCCGGTCCGCGACGCCTGGCCACTCGACTGGGAGCACGCGGACCAGGAACTCGTCGAGTTCGTGCGGCAGACGTTGCGTCTGCGCAAAGTGGTGCCGGTGCTGCGTCAGGGCCGCTTCTTCGACGGCAGGGCCCGCCAGGTCGGCTACCCCGACCTGGTGTGGTTCGGCGCGGACGGAAGGGAACTGCAGGAGGCGGACTGGCTCGACGAGAACCGGCGGACGCTGCAGGCGTGGGTGGACGGCTCGCAGCTGGGCACGGTCACCCGCGCGGGCGTTCCGCTGACGGACAGCAGCGGCCTGCTCGTGCTGCACGCAGGCGGCCCCACCACCCTGACCCTCGGCCGGGCCGAGTGGTACCACGGTGCGATGGTGTGCGCCTTCGACTCGAGCTCCCTCGACGGAGAGCCCGCGGATCTCACGCCGCTGCCCGCCGGCTCGACGTTCCCGCTGACCGGGCCGACGCTGCTGGTGTTCCGGATCGCGACGTGATCAGCCCGGGACGGCGACGACCGTCACCGACCCCGGCGCCACCTCGGTGAATCCCGCGTCCCGTACCGCCACGGCGGTGCCGGCGTCGACCCGCTCCGTCAGGTACCGCCACCGGGCGGGGTCGGCGTCGCGCACGGCACACACGAATCCGGAGTCGGCCCATGCGCCGGCGCGCTCGACGTCCAGGGCCCCGGCCAACAGCATCGCGGCGTGGCCGACCTGTGCCGCGGCCTTCCCGACGGTCATGCCGAGCGCGGCGTCGATCCACAGCACCGGAACTCCGGCGGGCGGATCGCCCGGGGTGTCGTGGGGCAGATCCGTGCCGCCGATCTGCAGCCGCGAGATGCGCGGATCGAGAGCGCCGACGGGCCCCGGGACCAGTGCCCGGGAGTGTGCCCCCCGGTGTTCGACGGTGATTCCGTCGACCTCCTGCGCGGCGCGCCACTGGGCACCGCGGGCGCGACGGCTGACCTTGCGGATGCGCGCGTCGGTCCACGCGAGGTAGGGCTCGCGCCACGGGCCGGGTTCACCGGCCGGCCCGGTCCCGACGCGTGGGTCCAGGCACAGCGCGATCGTCGCCATCGCAGCAGCCTCGAGCAGCGCGCTACGGGAGGGCGGATCCTGCTTGGGGATGTGCAGCACGATCGGCATCGCGAGCACCGCCCCGGGGTCCTCCGGGTCCGGTCGATGCCCGTAGCCGCGGGCGAGGACACCGTGGCGCGCCACGAAATCCGCACCGTGGCGAGCCACGACATCCGCACCGTGGCGAGCCACGACGTCGGGACCGAGCGGGGCCGTGGCCTCAGGCACCGGTGTCGAGGGGCACGCGGCGCAGGGTGCCGTCGACCCGGTCGGCGGCCTCCACCTCGTCGCGGGTGACGCCGAGGACGAACAGCACCGCGTCCAGGTACGGGTGGGACAGCGCGGTGTCCGCGACCTCGCGTAGCGCCGGCTTGGCGTTGAAGGCGATTCCGAGCCCTGCCGCGCCGAGCATGTCGATGTCGTTGGCGCCGTCGCCGACCGCGACGGTCTGCTCGATCGGCACGCCGGCCTCGGCGGCGAACTCCCGCAGGGCACGGGCCTTGGCGGCACGGTCCACCACCTCGCCGACGACGCGGCCGGTGAGCTTGCCGTCGACGATCTCGAGCGTGTTCGCCCGGACGAAGTCCAGTTCGAGTTCGTGGGCGAGGCCGTCGATGACCTGCCGGAAGCCACCGGAGACGACGCCGCATCGGAAGCCGAGCCGGCGCAGCGTGCGGATGGTGGTCCGGGCGCCGGGGGTGAGCTCGAGGTTCTCGGCGACCTCGTCGATCACCGACGCGGGCAACCCGGCCAGGGTCGCCACCCGCTGGTTCAGCGACTCGGTGAAGTCGATCTCCCCGCGCATCGCGGCCTCGGTGACGGCGCGGACCTTGTCCTCCACGCCGGCGTGCGCGGCGAGCATCTCGATGACCTCGCCCTGGACGAGGGTGGAGTCGACGTCGAACACGATCAGCCGCTTCGAGCGGCGGGCGAGACCGGCGCGCTCCACGGCGATGTCGACACTGAGGCCTGCGGCGACCTCGGCGAGCCCGGCGCGCAATCGGACGTCGGCCTCGGCGCCGGGGTCGGCCGCGGTCACCATGAGTTCGAGACCTGTCACCGGATAGTCGGCGATGCCCCGGATCGAGTCGATGTTGGCGCCCTGCCGCGCGAGCTCACGACCCACCGAACGCAGCGCCCGGGCGCTGACGGGACTGCCGAGGACCACAACGGCGTGGGTGGACACGGTCGAGCCGATACCCGGCTCGACACCGGTCTGCACCTGGGCGTGCATGCCGATGGTGGCCATGGCGGCCTCGATCTCGTCCTGCAGGGCATCGGGATCGGCGGGGCAGGAGACCAGCACACCGAGGGTGAGCCGGCCCCGGATCACGACCTGCTCGACGTCGAGCAGATCGACCTCGTGCCGGGTGAGCGCCGCGAAGAGCACAGAGGTCACGCCGGGATGGTCCGGCCCCGTCACAGTCACCAGCATCGCGGTGTCAGACGCCACCTACGTCTCCGATCCTTCGTTCGTCGCGGCACATGCTCACTCATTGTGCCAGGTGAACGGGGTGCCGAACGAGCAGGGGTCCACCCCGGAAGAATGCGCAAGGCCCCGCCCGTCGGGACGGGCGGGGCCTCGGGAAGCGTCGATCCGGTGTGCGGATCAGCGGTCGGCGGGGGTCCTCTCGGCACCCTCGCTCAGCGCCACATGGTTGTGCTTGTTGCTGCCCGGACCGACGTGCGCCTCGGCGCGGATGCGGTCCACCATGTGGGGGTAGTGCAGCTCGAACGCCGGGCGCTCCGAGCGGATGCGCGGCAGCTCGGTGAAGTTGTGCCGCGGCGGCGGGCAGCTCGTCGCCCACTCGAGGGAGTTGCCGTAACCCCACGGGTCGTCGACGGTCACGACCTGGCCGTACCGGTAGCTCTTGAACACGTTCCACAGGAACGGCAGGGTCGAGGCGCCGAGCACGAAGGCACCGACGGTCGAGATGATGTTCAGGGTGGTGAACCCGTCCGAGGGCAGGTAGTCGGCGTAGCGGCGCGGCATGCCCTCGTTGCCCAGCCAGTGCTGCACCAGGAACGTGGTGTGGAAGCCGAGGAAGGTCAGCCAGAAGTGCCACTTGGCGAGACGCTCGTCGAGCATGCGCCCGGTCATCTTCGGGAACCAGAAGTAGATGCCGGCGTAGGTGGCGAACACGATGGTGCCGAAGAGCACGTAGTGGAAGTGCGCGATGACGAAGTAGGAGTCCGTCACGTGGAAGTCGAGCGGCGGGCTGGCGAGGATGACGCCGGACAGGCCGCCGAACAGGAAGGTGACGATGAAGCCGACCGAGAACAGCATCGGCGACTCGAATGTCAGCTGGCCCTTCCACATGGTGCCGATCCAGTTGAAGAACTTCACGCCGGTGGGCACCGCGATCAGGAACGTCATGAACGAGAAGTACGGCAGC
>NZ_PCZU01000230.1:44888-76815 GCF_002887785.1 Rhodococcus sp. ENV425 | reverse complement strand
GGCGGTCGCGGATGCAGCGTGGCGATCAGCTCGGCGAGGTGCGCCCGCTCGGCGTCGGACAGTTCCGCGATGTCGCGACGGCGGAGTACGTCGGCGTCGTCCGCGGCGACCCGCAGTTCCGGACCCTCCCCGGCGGTCTCGTCACCCCCCGTGGATGTGAGTCCGGCGATGCGGGCCCGACGCGGGGTGCGGGTCTGCGGCGACGTCACGCCGGGTGCCGTTCCCCCGAACCAGCTTTCGAACGCGAGGTCGTAGCGGGGGATGTCGTCGGGGTCGTGGCACAGGGTGGCACGTCCGGTCCAGTACACCTGCCGGCGGTCGCCGAGGTCGATCTCGCGCAGGGCGCGCACGTAGGCCTCGGCGGCGTCCGAGGCGACGGGCAGGCCGGCCGCGGCGAGGGCGCGGGTGAACCCGGCGATCCCGACGAGGGGACCTCCGACGTCCGCGGCCGTCGTCATCGCGGGCCTCACCCCGTCAGGAGCCGGTCGAGCCCGGTGCGGACCACCCGGTCGAGGTCCTCCCGGTACTTGAGGACGGCGCCCAGCGTCGCGGCCGCGGTCGTCGCGTCGAGCACGTCGCGGTCGAGTTCGCGCAGCGCTCGTGCCCAGTCCAGCGACTCGGCGACGCCGGGCGGCTTGAGCAGATCCATCCCGCGCATGGTCTGCACCGCGTGGGCGACCTGCTCCGCGAGGTGTTCGGCGATGCCCGGGATGCGGCGGCGCAGGATCTCCACCTCCCGCGCGAGGTCGGGATGTTCGAGCCAGTGGTACAGGCAGCGGCGTTTGAGGGCGTCGTGCACCTCGCGGGTGCGGTTGGAGGTGAGCACCACCAGCGGCGGCGTCTGCGCCCGCACCTGCCCGAGCTCGGGGATGGTGACGGCGTTCTCGTCCAGCACCTGCAGCAGGAACGCCTCGAACTCGTCGTCGGCCCGGTCGATCTCGTCGACGAGCAGCACGCACGGCGCGTCGGTGAGCGCCTGCAGCAGGGGCCGCGCCAGCAGGAACCGCTCGGTGTACAGCGAGCGTTCCGCCTCCTCGGCCTCCAGGTGGCCGCCGCTCGCGGCCTCGAGGGTGCGCAGGTGCAGCAACTGCCGGGGGAAGTCCCAGTCGTAGAGGGCCTGGGACGCATCGATGCCCTCGTGGCACTGCAACCGGATCAGCGGCAGGGCCAGCGCGTCGGCGAGGGCAATGGCCAGCGATGTCTTGCCGGTGCCGGGTTCCCCCTCGCAGAACAGCGGGCGGCCCATGCGCAGCGCCAGGAAGGCGACCGTTGCGAGGCCGTCGTCGGCGAGATAGCCCGTCGTGTCCAGCGCCCGCGCCAGCTCCTCCGGTGAGCCGATCGCCGCCGATGCCGTCATGCTGCGAGCCTATGGCAGCGCCGCTGCCGTGGCGTCCTTTCGGAGCTCCGGAAGTCCGGAAAGGCACCATTGCCGAATGCCGTCCACCAGCTCGTCGCGGGCCGACAGCTGCGGCGCGTGATCGGTGTCCAGCGTGATCACCCGGGCCCCGGGCACGAGCCGCTGCATCTCGCGCTGGGCGACCAGCGGGACGGTGCGGTCGAGGGTGGCCTCGACGTACAGCCGGGGCACGGTCCCGAACCGCTCCGGTGTCCAGGCCGGCGCCATGAGGCGGGCCGTCTCGAGCTGCGGGACGAGCCGGCGCGCGGCGGCGACGGCGTCGGCCGGGGCGGCTTCGTGGAAGAACACCGCCGCCCCCGCTTCCGGGGGCACCACGGTGCCCCGTCCGTCGGCCGTGGGCCGCAGCCACCGCGAGATCCCGACCGGTGGTGCGAGACCGAGGGCGTCGCACAGCTGCCCGAACCCGGTGCCCGACGGCAGCATCATGCCCGCGACGTACACCACCCCGGCGATACGGTCGGGGAGCTGCTCCGCCACCTGGGTGACGACGATGCCGCCGCCCGAGTGCCCGACGAGGAACACCGGGCCGTCGAGCGTGGTGACGTGCGCGGCGACGTGGCCGGCGACGTCGTCGAGGGTGACGTCGGTCGCGCCCCACGTGCCGGCGCCCGGCAGATCCAGCGCGTGCGGAGTGAACCCCGCGGCGCGCAGCGGACCCAGCACGGTGTCCCACACCCAGGCCCCTGCCCAGGCCCCGTGCACCAGCACGACGTGTGTCACGGCAGGTCCCGCCCCGCGGCGGCGAGCACGCGGGCCGCCTCACGGACGGCGGCGGTGTTGGCCCGGCCCTGCCGCGACCCGGCCAGCTTGGCTCTGATGTGCTCGCGCACGGTGATGGGCTCGTAGCACTCGTCGCCGGCGAACTCGGGGAGCGTGGCGATCACCGCGTCGACGTTGCCGTCGTGGAAGAACGCGGCCGAGCGGCGGCGCACGATGGTGCCGTCGACGATCGGCGGCTTGACGCGGTGCAGTGTCGACATCCAGCGGTCGCCCGTCAGCCGCGCCGTCAGATCTCCGAGGTTGACGAGCAGGCCGCCCTCGATCGGGGCGACGTCGTGCCAGACGCCGTCACCGCCGAGCACCTGTAGTCCGGCGACGCGGTCGGCCCACAGCACGGTCACCAGACCGAAGTCGGTGTGCTCTCCCATGCCGGTGAGTTCGCCGTCGAGCCGGACGGTGCCTTCGGGCAGGGCGTAGTTGTTCATCCGCAGCACGTCGATGGAGTGGTCGGTGAGCGCGTCGAAGAAGTCCGGCTCCCGGCCCAGCGCGTCGGCGAAGATGCGGGTGAGGGTGCGGGCCACCCGCGCGGCGTGCGCCCGGTAATTCTGCACCGCCGCCCGGAATCCGGGCACGTCCGGCCACACGTTGAGACCGTAGTCCTCCTCCGGCAGCGACACTTCGGGGAACGAGCGTGCCTCGGTGCCGATGTTGAACGCCTCGAAGAAGTCGTTCATCCGCCCGGCGGATTCCACCCCGAGGCTCAGGCTCAGCGACTCGCTCTTCGGCGGACTGTAGCCGCGGTTGGCGCCGGCGACGCGGTAGCGGTTCTTCGTCTCGAGCGGGAGGGCGAAGAAATCGTCGAGGGCGGTGGTGAAGTCGTCGAGGATCGTCCCGGGGATGCCGTGACCGAGGATCTGCACGAATCCGACGCGGCTGCAGGCCTCGTCCATCTGTTCGGCGATCCGGAGTCGGTCGGAGTCCCCGCCGCCGGTCACATACGGACCGATGTCGATCGTCGGGACCTCGAAGGGCTCACGCGTGGGCAGGGACAACGGATTCTCCTGTGATCTGGTCGCTTTCGGTTCCGGGGGTGCCATCGGCGGATCGCCGGGCCGCGGCGCCGAGCCTGGTGTGGTTGAACAGCAGGTTGAGCGAGAACGCGGTGATCGCCGCGAGGGTGATGCCACTGCCGAGCAGAATCTGCGCGGCGGACGGGAACTTGTCGAACATGCCTTCCGCGAGTTCGGGGACGAGGCCGATGCCCACGGCGACCGCGGCGATGGTGGTGTTGATCCGGTCGGAGAGGTCCACCTTGCGCAGGGTGTTGATGCCGACGACGGCGACGGTGGCGAACAGGATCAGGCCCACCCCGCCGACGACGGGCTTGGGCAGTGCGGCGACGACCGAGCCGACCTTGGGCAGCGCACCCAGCACGACGAGGATGACGCCGCTGGTGGCGGTGACGTAGCGGCTGTAGACGCGGGTGGTGGCGACGGCACCGACATTCTGCGTGAACACCGTGTCGACGAACGCGTTGAAGATGCCGCCGAAGATGCCGGACAGGCCGTCGCCGGCGAGGCCGCGGGCGATGTCGGATTTGGTGACGGGCTTGCCGGTGATCTCGCTGACGGCGAGCATGCTCGCCGTCGACTCGGCGAACACGACGGCCATCACGATGCTCATGGCGACGACGGCGGTGATCGGGAATTCGGGCCCACCGAAGTGGAAGGGAGTGGGCACACCGAGCCACGCGGAACCGGAGACACCGCCGAGGTCGATCAGGCCCATCGGCAGCGCGGCGACGGTGCCCACGAGCAGGGCGATCAGCACACCGAGCTGCGTCCAGATCCCGCGGCCGAGGCAGATGAATCCGATGGCGACGGCCATGACCGCCACGGCGAGAGCGATGTTCGCGGGATCGGCGAACGTGGGCGCGGTGGGATCGGTGCCGACGATGAGCCCACCGGCGACACCGATGAGGGAGATGCCGACGACGGTGAGCACGGCGCCGGTCACGAGCGGTGGGAAGAACTTGATCACCTTCGCGAACGGCCACGCCAAGGCCAGACCGACGATGCCACCGACGAGCATCGACCCGTACACCGCCTGCAGGCCGTATTCCTCGGCGATGAGGATCATCGGGGTCAGCCCGGCGAAGGTGGCGCCGCAGACGATGGGCAGCCGGACGCCGGCGAGTTTGCCGACGCCGAGGCTCTGGATGATCGTGATCAGGCCGGCGATCAGCAGGTCGGCGTTGATGAGCATCGCGACGGTCTCGCGGTCGAGACCCACGGCGGCGCCGAAGACCAGTGGGACGGTGATGCATCCGGTGTACATGATCAGGACGTGCTGGATGCCGAACGCCAACTGCCGCCCGAAGGGCAGTCGGGTGTCGACGGGATGGGCTGTTGCCATGGAGGGCTCCGTCCGGGACACAAGGCTGTATACGGTGATGAATACAGTTCTAGCCCAGCGCCTTTACGGGCGACAGCCACCACGTTTCGCGCAGGTAATCAATTTCTCACCGCCGGCGGCTGACGCCGCCGGTGTGCCCTTTGGGCTGTTGCCGCCACCCAAAGGACGCACCGCCTACGTCAGCCGCCCGTGCACGCGCAGCCGGGCGATGCCCCCGTCGGGGTAGACGTCGAGCCGCACGTGCCGCAACGGCACGGCCGCGTCGACGCGGAACCGGTGCCGGCAGTCGGGCAGCAGTGCCGTCCGCGGCACGAGCTCGACCCACGCGGATTCGTCGGAGAGCGCTGCGCCGTCCGGGATTCCGATCAGTCGTGCCCACCCGGGGGCGTTGCCGACGAAGTACGAGGTGTCGATTTCGACGTGGTCGACGTGGCCCTCCCCGGCCAGGCGCACCACCACATGGTCGTTGCCGCCGTCGCGGCGGCGGGCGTTCTCCCAGCCCTCGCCCATGTGCCGCGCCCGGCCGGGGGCGATGATGTTGCGCGGGGACGAGTAGAAGCGGTTCGAGCAGTCCACCACGTCGGCCCCGTGCTCGAGCGCGGCGAGGTCGATCGTCCCGGTGAGGAACGCCGGGTCGGGCCGGGGCTCGCCGTGCACCCGCAGCCGGGCCACCCCACCGTCGGGAAAGATGTTGAGCCGCAGGTGTGTCCATCGGAATTCGCTGTCGACCGCGAAGGTGTTGGCGGTGTCCCCGGCGAGGGCCACCTTGTCGAGGATCGGCTGCCACGGCGCCGCGAGCAGCTGGTCCGGTGTCGGATACCCCTCCGTCTCGACGGCGTCCACCGAGGCGAACGGCGGGTAGTTGCCGGTGAACCATGCGGTGTCGATCACCACGCCGCGCACGACTCCGGGCACCCCGAGCCGGACGATCGCGAAGTCGTGGCCGGGTTCGCGGCGCCGACGGGTCTCCCAGCCGTCGTACACCTTGCCCTTGTGCCCGAAGTCCCCGGTGTCGAAGGCCGGGGGTTCCGGGGTGACGAGATTCTCCCGCTGGGCGAACAGTTCGTCGTTGGCGTACACCACGGAGCCGGCGAGGGTCCGGGACGCGAGGTCGGGCAGCTGCAGGAAGGCGGGGTCGGTCACGGGTTCGTCCTCTCACGGTCGAGCAGGCGCCCGCGCGGCGTCCGGCCCACGGGGCGGCCGCCGAGCCACGTCCCGCGGACCACCCCGGCAAGCGCGGTCTCGGCATAGGGGGTGACGGCGTTGCGGTGGTGCAGGCGTTCGGGGAAGACGACGAACGCGTCGTCGGGGGCGAGGACGCAGAAGTCCGCGACGTTGCCGATCGCGATCTCGCCCCGGTCGGTCATGCCCACCAGGTCGCGGGGGCCTCGGGCCATCCATCGGGTCACCTCCGTCAGGGTGTGGCCGCGGCGCCTGGCCTGGGACCACACGATCGGCAGGCCGAGCTGCAGCGACGAGATGCCGCCCCACGCCTCGGCGAAGTCTCCGGTCGCGAACTTCTTCAGTTCCGGCACGCACGGCGAGTGGTCCGAGACCACCGCGTCGATCGTGCCCTCGGCGAGGCCGCGCCACAGGTCTTCCCGGTTGCTCGCCTCGCGGATCGGCGGGCAGCATTTGAAATGGGTCGCACCGTCCAGGATCTCCTCGCTGAACAGCGACAGGTAGTGGGGGCACGTCTCGACGGTGACGGGCACGCCGTCGGCCTTGGCCTGCGCGATCAGCGGCAGGCTCCCGGCGTCGGACAGGTGCAGAATGTGGGTGCGGCAACCCGTTTCCCGGGCGCCCTCGAGCACCTGGGCGACGGCCCGCGACTCCGCGGCCGGCGGACGCGACCGCAGGAAGCCGGCGTACCGGCGGCCCGCGGCCGGCGGCTGGGCGTCGAGGGTGGGCCCGTCCTCGGCGTGGACGATGAGCAGGCCCCCGAAGCCCGCGATCGTGCGCATCGCGGCGAGCATCTGTTCCCGGTCGAGCGGCGGATACTCGTCCAGCCCGGAATGGGCGAGGAAGCACTTGAAGCCGTACACGCCCGCGTCCCAGAGCGGTTCGAGGTCGGCGAGGTTGCCCGGCACGGCGCCGCCCCAGAATCCGACGTCGACCGAGATCTGTTCGGCGGCAACCTTCTTCTTGACCTCCAGCGCAGCGACGTCGACGGTGGCCGGCACGGAGTTGAGCGGCATGTCCACGACGGTGGTGACGCCGCCCGCGGCGGCCGCGCGGGTCGCGGTCGCGAATCCCTCCCACTCGGTGCGGCCGGGGTCGTTGATGTGCACGTGCGTGTCGACCAGACCGGGCAGAAGAGCCTCGTCGTCGGCGAGGACAACCTCCTCGGCGCCCGCGGGGGCAGGGGCGTCGTAGGCCCCGATCGCGGCGATGCGCCCGTCCCGGAGCACGACCGAGCAGGGGTGTTCGCGGTCGCCGACGACGGCGCGTCGCGTGCGGATCACGGTGGGCATCCGGTGGGTCCTTCCTGTCGGCCCGCGAGCCGCGCCAGCCGGTCCGGCGTGGTCTCCGCGCGGTCGCGGACCTCGGTCTCGGTGAGGGCTCCGCAGGCGAGGCCGCGGAGCAGGAATGTGGCCAGGGCTCGGGCCGTCGCGGGTTCGTCGAGATAGCCGGAGTCACGCCCCGGCGACAGGTAGGCGGCGACGCGGGCCGCCGCGGTGGGGAACGAACGGCGGTAGAACGCGAACGTCGCGGCATAGCGGGTGGGCAGTTGCGCGGGGTGCAGGTCCCAGCCCTGGTAGAACCCGCGGCGCAGCGACCGCTCCACCAGCCGGGCGTGCAGGCCCCACGCGGCCCGGATCTGTTCGCGGGTGCCGACGGGGAGGCGGTTGGTGGATCCGTCGGACAGGGGTACGCCGGTGCCGGCGGCGGCCACCTGCATGGTGGCCTTGGCGTGGTCGGCGACGGGGTGGTCCATGGCCTGGTATTCGGCGGCGATGCCGCACGCGGCGGAGTAGTCGTAGGTGCCGTAGTGCAGTCCCGCGCAACGGCCCGCGGCGGCGTGCAGCATCCGCGCCACCTGCGCGGTGCCGTCGGGACCGCAGATCGCCTGCGGGGTCTCGATCTGGATCTCGAACCGCAGGGGAACGGTGAGCCCGTGCGCATGCTCGAGGTGCTCGCACACGGTGACCATCGCGGAGACCTGCTCGGGTGCAGTCACCTTCGGCAGGGTCATGACGAAACCGTCCGGAGCGGAGGTCTTCTCGACGAGAGCACCGACGAAGGCGTCGAGCGTGCGGATCCCGCGACGGCGGGTGGCGGGCTCGAGACACTTGAAGCGCAGCCCCACGAACGGGGTGGCGGAGGGATTGCCGGTGAGAACGGTGGCGGCCCGGGCGACGTGGGCGTCCTCGTCGGCGTCGCGGTGCGGGCCGGGCACGTCCGTCTGGGGAAAACCGTCCTCGAAGTCGATGCGCAGATCTTCGATCGGCTCGGTGTCGAGCTTGGCCCGCACGAGCGGTAGGACCTGTTCGGCGAGCTCCGGTTCGATCCCCGTCACGCCGGCCAGGTCGCCGGGGCCGGAGCAGTTCTCGTCGAGCACCCGGCGGGCGTGTGCCCCCCACTCGGCGACGGTCGTCGCGTCGTACCGGTGGGCCGGCACGTACACGGTGTGCACGGGTTGCCGCGCCGGTGTCGTCCCGGGATAGGCGGTGGCGTACGCGGCGTCGACGGGCCCGAGCGTCGCGTCGAGCGAGGCGTGGAGCCGTTCGAGTCCGTCCACCGCTGCACACTCCCGTCGTCTGTATCCACGGCTGTATACGCGTGGCTCCGCCGACGGTAGTGGCGTCGTGTCAAGCGAACGGTTAACCGCGGTAACGACGGTGTTACGCGGTGGACCGCGTGCGGCGAGCGAATGTATCGCTCACCTCCTCAGTCCGAGTCGGTGATACATTCGCTCGCCCCACCCGGGCGGGTGCTCAGCCGGCGGCCGAGAGATCGAGGCGCGTGGCCGACAGATCCGTGCGGCGCCGGGCCAGGTCCGCGGCGCCGACGATCCCGGCGTCGGGGCCGAGCTCGGCCAGGCGCACCGGGGCGGCCGGGCGGTGCCCGCGTCCGGTCAGCCGCTGGGCGAACGTGGCGACGGCGGGCCCGCGCAGCAGTTCCCCGGCCTCGCACACACCGCCGCCGAGGACGAACACCTCCGGGTCGAGGAACGCGGCGAGGTCCGCCATGCCGTGACCGAGCCACGTGCCGATCGTGCGGAAGCACTCGAGCGCGGCGGCGTCGCCCTCGCGGGCGGCGGTGGTGACGTGGTGCCCGGTGATCTGCTCGGCGCGCCCGCCGGCCAGCTCGAGCAGCCGGCCGGCGAGCGCGGGCGAGACGCTCGCGATCTCCTGCGCCTCCCGCACCAGGGCCCGCCCGCTGGCGTAACGCTCCCAGCAGCCGTGGTTCCCGCACCCGCAGCGACGGCCGTGCGGCTCGACGTTGAGATGGCCGAGTTCCGCGGCCAGCCCCGAGGCTCCGCGGTGCAGGGCGCCGTCGATGATCAGACCACCGCCGATGCCGGTGCCGACGGTGAGCACGATCGCGGTGCGGGCACCCCGGCCGGCGCCGAAGCGTGCCTCGCCCCAGGCGGCGGCGTTGGCGTCGTTCTCGACGACGGTCGGCAGCCCGCACGCGGCCTCGACGGCCTCGCCGAGCGGTTCGCCGCGCCACGCGAGGTTGGGGGCGAACAGCACGGTACGGCGATCGGACGCGACGAATCCGGCGGCGCCGATGCCCACCGCGCACACGTCGTGCGCGGCGCGGAGTTCGCGGACCACGTCGGCGACGACGTCCTCGGTGCGGGCGGGGTCGTCCGACGGGGTGGCGCGGCGGAGCCGGGCGTGCAGGGTGCCGTGTTCGTCGACCACGCCGGCGGCGACCTTGGTGCCGCCCACGTCGATTCCGATGGTCAGTGCCATGTCTGTTCTCTCCCTGACTGTTCTGTTACCGGGGTGCCCGGGTTCAGGCGGCGTCCATGTCCTCGAGTTCGCGGCCCTTGGTCTCCTTGACCCAGCGCAGGACGAACAGCAGCGACAGCACCGCGCACACGGCGTAGAAGCCGTACGACAGCCCCAGCGACAGTTCCTTCATGGCGGGGAAGCTCACGGTGATGACCCAGTTGGCCGCCCACTGCGCGCCGGCGGCGAGCGACAGTGCCGCCGCGCGGATCCGGTTGGGGAAGGCCTCGCCGAGCAGGACCCACACGACCGGTCCCCACGACATGCCGAACGCGACGACGAACAGGTTCGCGGCGATCAGCGCGATCGGTCCCTGCAGTCCGGTCAGGTGCGGGGTGGTCACACCGTCGACGACGGTGGTGGAGGCGGTGGCGAAGACGACGGCCATCGTGGTGAGGGTGACGGCCATGCCGGCCGAGCCGATGATCAGCAGGGGCCGGCGTCCGATGCGGTCGACGAACGCGATGGCCACGAGGGTGGTGGCGATGTTGACCACGGACGTGACGACGGTGATGACGAGGGAGCTGTTCTCGTCGAATCCCACTGCCTGCCAGAGGATGCTGGAGTAGTAGAAGATCACGTTGATGCCGACGAACTGCTGGAACACCGACAGCCCGATGCCGATCCACACGATGGGCAGCAGGCCCAGCGCGGGTCCTCTCAGGTCGCGCAGCGACGGGGTGCGCTCGTGGCCGAGGGTGGCGCGGATCGATTCGATGCGCAGGTCGATGCCCTGCTCGCCGAGCAGCGTGCCGAGGATGCCGCGGGCCTCCCCGATGCGGCCCTTCGCGACGAGATAGCGCGGGGACTCCGGGATGGTGAGCGTCAGGAATCCGTACACGAGGGCGGGAACGGTCATGGACAGGAACATCCAGCGCCACGCCTCGAGCCCGAACCACAGTTCCTCGCGGGAGCCACCCGCGAGGGCGGCGAGGGCGTAGTCGACGAGCAGGGCGGCGAAGATGCCGACGACGATCGCGAGCTGCTGCAGCGATCCCAGGCGACCGCGTACCCGGGCGGGGGAGATCTCGGCGATGTAGGCGGGGGCGATGACGGAGGCGAGTCCGACGCCGACACCGCCGACGATGCGGAACAGGACGAGAGTTTCGACGTTGAAGGCGAATCCGGTGCCCAGCGCGCTGACCAGGAACATCGCGGCGGCGACCTGCATGGTGGTGAGCCGGCCGTAGCGGTCCGCGATGCGGCCGGCGAGGACGGCGCCGCCGGCCGCGCCGAGCAGGGCCGAGGCGACCGCGAAGCCGAGGACGGCGGACGAGACGGCGAACCGGGATTCGATGGCCGACACGGCACCGTTGATGACGGCGCTGTCGAAGCCGAACAACAGGCCGCCGAGCGCGGCGATGGCGGCGATGCGGACCGGCACCGGGGCGCCGGCGGTGTCCGGTCCGGTGTCGGGGACGGTCGGGAGCGCGACGTGGTTGCTCATGGGACTCCTCGTGGGCGGCGGGACCCGGCCGCGGCGGTCCCGTTCCGGGAGGCGAGTGGCGGCGGTCACGCGAACTGTGTGCTGGACCACAGTAGGACGAAGCGGCATCAGTCGTCAAGAAATGAATGAAAAAACGTCTTGAGGCGCTGAATATGTTCGAATTTGAACCTAGTTCTGGACGTGAAGCGGCGTCGAAGCCTCGAAGATGATCTTCAGCGGGGGCTGGCCGCCCGCAGTCCGAGGGCGACCGCCCCGAGTACCTGGGCCCGGGCGCCGAGCGCCGCCGTCCGTACCTGCACGGTGCGCGCGGCGCTGGGCACCGCGTACCGCTCGATCGCGCGACGCAGGGGCTCGAGCAGCAGCTCTCCCGCCAGGGCGAGTTCGCCGCCGATCAGGAGGAGCTGCGGATTGAGCAGGTTGCACAGGCTCGCCGCCGCGACCCCGACGTGGCGGCCGGTGTCCGCGAGCACCCGGGCACACCCGGCGTCGCCGGCCTCGGCGAGTGCCACCACGTCCGCGATCGTCAGGCCGGGCCCCCGGCTCGGCTCGAGCAGCCCGATCACCACGTGCGAGGCCACCATCGTCTCGAGGCAGCCGCGGTTGCCGCACCGGCACACCTGGCCGAACTCGTCGAGGGAGGTGTGGCCGATCTCGCCGGCCGTGCCGGCGCGGCCCCGGTACAGCCGCCCGTCCAGCACCAGTCCGGCGCCGACGCCGTCGGACAGCTTGATGTAGGCCAGGTCGTCCACGCCGCACCCGGCACCCCAGATGTGCTCGGCCAGCGCACCGAGATTGGCGTCGTTGTCGACGTGGACGGGAAGCGCGAGCCGCTCGGCGGCCAGTGCGGCCGGGTCGACGCCCACCCAGCCCGGCAGGATCGACGGCCCGCCGATCCGGTGCGTGGCGGACTCGACCGGCGCGGGCAGGCCCATGCCGACGGCCGCGACGGCGTCGCGTCCGCACCCGAGTTCGACGAGGGCGTCGTCGAGAAGCGCACCGGCCCTTGTTATCCCGTCCTCGGCGCGATGTCCGGTCGCCAGCTCGACCCGCTTCTCGGCGAGGATCTCGTGCGACAGGTCGGCGACGGCGACGGTGAGATGCCGGTGCCCGAAATCGATTCCGACGGCCAGGCCCGCCGACCGGGTGAGCTTCACGGCCCGCCCCCGCTGGCCCGGGCGCTCGGCCGCGGCCACCTCCACCAGGCCGCTGGTGGTCAGTTCCCGCACCAGATTCGACACCGTGGCCGGGGCCAGACCGGTGCGCCGGGCGATCTCCGCCTGGGTGAGTTCGCCACCGGACTGCAGAACCCGAACCACCCGTTGCTGATTGGCCGACCGCAGCGACGACTGCGAGCCGGGGTGGTCGGTGTCCTCACGCATCCGCCCAGGGTACCGTCCCCCGGCGCTCCGCTGGCTCCGGCCGGCGCGGAAGATCTGCGACCGGCCTGGTCGGATGCGCGCGTCACGCGCGCTGGTCGCGGCTGACGGCGAAACGCGCGGATCCAGCAACGTCGAGGGCTCGCCCCCGTCGCGTCCGAGTAGGACGGGGGCGAGCCCGGTCGGCCTACGCCTCGGCCAGGCGTAGTTTCGTGGTCACCTGCGCGAGGCGGGTGATCCGGGCCCAGTCCCGGGTCTGCACCGCATCGGCGGGGGTGAGCCACGAGCCCCCCACGCAGCCGACGTTGGGCAGCGCGAGGTAGTCGGGGGCGGTTGCGACCGAGATCCCGCCGGTGGGGCAGAACCGGGCCGCGGGCACGGGGGAGTGGACGGCCGCGAGGAACCGGGTGCCCCCCGCGGCCTCCGCGGGAAAGAACTTCATCTCGCGGTAGCCGCGTTCGAGGAGCAGCAGCACCTCCGAGACGGTCGCGGCACCCGGCAGGTGGGGCAGTCCCGTGTCGGTCATGGCCTTCAGCAGCGACTCCGTCGCGCCCGGCGACACCAGGAAGCGCGCGCCGGCCGCCGCGGCCTGCGCGGCCTGGCCGGGTTCGACGATCGTGCCGGCACCGACGGTGATCTCGGGAACCTCGGCGGCGATCCGCTCGATCGCCTCGAGGGCGCACGGGGTGCGCAGAGTCAGCTCGATCATCGGCACACCGCCGTCGACGAGGGCCCGGGCGATCGGGACCGCGTCCGCGGCATCGTCTATCACGACGACGGGAACGACGGGGGTCACGTCCAGCAGGCTCATCGGGGTCTCCTTCACGCGGGGTTGGGTTGGAAGACGCTGGCGCCGAGGGTGGCCGGGCCCACGGCGGCCCGCAGGCCCGCGAACAGTTCCCGGCCCGTGCCCGTCCAGGCGTCGTCGGTGGGGGCGTGGCCGGTCGCCACGCGGTCGGCGAGTGTGGCGTCGGACAGGTGCACGCACAGCGAGCCGGCGACGGCGTCGACGGTGATCAGGTCGCCGTCGCGGACGCGCGCGAGCGGGCCGCCGGCCGCGGCCTCGGGCGTGACGTGGATGGCGGCGGGAACCTTGCCGGACGCGCCCGACATCCGGCCGTCGGTCACCAGCGCGACCCGGCGCCCGCGGTCCTGCAGCACCCCCAGCGCGGGGGTGAGCTTGTGCAGCTCCGGCATTCCGTTCGCGCGCGGGCCCTGGTAACGCAGCACCGCCACGACGTCGCGGTCGAGTTCGCCCGCCTCGAAGGCCGTGAGGAAGTCGGCCTGGTCGTCGAACACCCGGGCCGGCGCGGTGACGATGTGGTGCTCCGGGGCGACCGCGGACACCTTGAGCACGGCCTCGCCGAGGTTGCCGTCGAGCACCTTGAGCCCGCCGTCCACGGCGAACGGGTCCACGACGCCGCGCAGCACGGTGCGGTCCAGGCTCTCGGACGGCCCGGCCTCCCACTGCAGCGTCCCGTCGCGCAGCCGCGGCTCCTGCGTGTACCGGTGCAGACCGGGGCCGGCGACGGTGGTGACGTCGTCGTGCAGCAGGCCCGCCGAGAGCAGTTCCGAGACGACGACACCGAGCCCGCCGGCGGCGTGGAAGTGGTTCACGTCGGCCGCGCCGTTGGGGTAGATCCGGGCGAGCAGCGGCACGACGGCCGACAGGTCCGCCAGGTCGCGCCACGTGAGCGTGATGCCCGCGGCCCGCGCGATCGCCACCAGGTGCATCGTGTGATTGGTGGAGCCGCCGGTGGCGAGCAGTGCGACGCAGCCGTTGACGACGGCCCGCTCGTCGACGACCTCCCCGACCGGGGTGAAGGCGGAGCCGAGCGCGGTGAGGCCGGTGACGCGGCGCGCGGCCTCGTCGGTGAGCGCGTCCCGCAGCTCGGTGCCCGGGTTGACGAAGCTCGCGCCGGGCAGGTGCAGGCCCATCACCTCCATCAGCAGCTGATTGGAGTTCGCGGTGCCGAAGAACGTGCACGTGCCGGCGCCGTGATAGGACGCGGCCTCGGCCTCGAGCAGGTCTTCGCGTCGGGCGCGGCCCTCCGCGTAGAGCTGCCGCACCCGGGCCTTCTCGCCGTTGGGCAGCCCCGACGTCATCGGCCCGGCCGGGACGAACACCGTCGGCAGGTGCCCGAAGCCCAGGGCGCCGATCAGCATGCCGGGGACGATCTTGTCGCAGACCCCGAGCATGAGCGCGCCGTCGAACATGTCGTGCGACAACGCGATAGCGGTGGACATCGCGATGACGTCGCGGCTGAACAGCGACAGCTGCATGCCGTCGCGGCCCTGGGTGATGCCGTCGCACATGGCCGGGACGCCGCCGGCGAACTGTGCGATGCCGCCTGCCTCGAGGACCGCGGCCTTCAGCCGCGCCGGGTACTCCTCGAAGGGCCGGTGCGCCGAGAGCATGTCGTTGTAGGACGAGACGATCGCGATGTTCGGCTTCACCAGCCCGCGCAGCGCGGACTTGTCGGCGGGCTCGGCCGCGGCGAATCCGTGGGCCAGGTTGGCGCACGCGAGGCGCCCGCGGGCAGGCCCCTTGTCGGCGGCGGCGCGCAGCCGCTCGAGGTAGGCGGCACGCTCGGCCCGGCTGCGCCGGACGATGCGGTCGGTGACCCGGGCGAGAACGGGATGGACGTGGCTCATGAGGAAGGTCCTTCGTACCAGGCGCGGCCGTCGCGCTCGATGAGGGTGATCGCGTCGGTGGGGCCGGACGTACCCGCCGGGTAGCGGCGCGGCACCCGGCCGGTGCGGTCCCAGGTCTGCAGGATCGGCTCGACCCATGCCCACGCGGTCTCGACCTCGTCGCGGCGCATGAACAGGGTCGGGTCACCCCGCACCACGTCCATCAGCAGCCGCTCGTACGCGTCGGGGGACGGACGGTCGAACGCGTCCACGTAGTTCAGATCCAGCGACACCGGACGCAGGCGGATCCCGCCGGGCCCGGGTTCCTTGGCGGTCATGTGCAGGCAGATGCCCTCGTCGGGCTGCAGCCGGATCACCAGGCGATTGGGTTCGGTGGCGCCCTCGGCCCGGGGGAACATCGGGTGCGGAACGTCCTTGAACTGCACCACGATCTCGGAACTGCGCTTCTCGAGACGCTTGCCGGTGCGCAGGTAGAACGGCACGCCGGCCCAGCGCCAGTTGCGCACCTCCGCGCGCACCGCGACGAAGGTCTCGGTGCGGCTGTCCGGGTTCTCCACCTCGTCGCGATACCCGGGCACGGCACCGCCGTCGACCAATCCGGGTCCGTATTGCCCGGTGACGGTGAATCTTTCGACGTCGTCGGGCGTCATCGGCCGCAGTGCCTGCAGCACCTTGAGTTTCTCGTCGCGCACGGTCTCGCGGTCGACGACCGTCGGCGGTTCCATCGCCACCAGGCACAGCACCTGCAGCAGGTGGTTCTGCAGCATGTCGCGCAGCGCCCCGGAGGTGTCGTAGTAGCCGCCGCGGGTGCCCACGCCGAGGGATTCGGAGACGGTGATCTGCACGTGGTCGATCCACGTCGAGTTCCACAGCGGCTCGAGCAGGGTGTTGGCGAACCGGGTGACCAGCAGGTTCTGGACACTCTCCTTGCCGAGGTAGTGGTCGATGCGGAAGATCTGCGACTCGTCGAACACCTCGCCGACCGCGTCGTTGATCGCGCGGGCGGACGCGAGGTCGCGGCCGATGGGCTTCTCGAGCACCACCCGCGACGTCGGCTCGACGAGTCCGTGCCGGGCGAGGTGATGGGAGATCGGCCCGAACAGCGAAGGGGCGCAAGCGAGGTAGAACACGCGCACGGAGTCCGGGGCCAGGACGTCGCGCAGGGCGGACCAGTCGTCTCCGCCTGCGAAGTCGACGCTCACGTAGTCGAGGCGGTCCAGGAACCGCGTGAGGGTGCCGGCATCCAGCAGGTGGGCGGGTACGAAGCGTGCGAGCTCGCCGCGGACCTTGTCGCGGTAGCCGTCGGTGTCGAGGCCGGCGCGCGCGGCGCCGACGATCCGGCTGCCGGGCGGCAACTGGCCGTCGTGATCGCGCAGGTAGAGGGCGGGCAGGAGCTTACGGACGGCGAGGTCGCCGGTGCCGCCGAAGACGACGACGGTACAGGGAGAGGCGGGTGACATGGCTTGTCCTCCCGAATGAGGGGGTGAGGGCTGTCACTGGCAACCGTAGAACATCTTCCGCACTGAAACAACAAACTTACGCATTTCTAAGAACAAAGTCCGGTTCGACGCAGCACGCCGCGGCTGCACGAGGCGCTCTCGGGTGCGGTTCCTTGGTTCAATGGCGGTATGAGCCGATCCTCCAGCGCGCCCGCCACAGCGGGCGAGGTCTTCGCCCTCGTCCGCGCCGGCGCCGCGACCACCCGAAGCGAGATCGGGCACCACACCGGGCTCTCCCGCACCGCCGTCGCCGCCCGGGTCGCGGCACTCCAGGACCTCGGCCTCGTCGTCGAAACGGAGGAGGGGCCCTCCACCGGTGGGCGGCCACCGCTCACCCTCACCTTCGGGGCCGGCGCGGGCATCGTGCTCGTCGGCGCGATCGGCCGCAGCCGCACCCAGCTCGCCGTCTGCGATCTCGCCGGGGAACTGCTCCGGACCGAGGACCTCGAGCAGGAGATCGGGGCGAGCCCGGGCGAGCTGATGCCGAAGATCGCCGCGCACCTCGCCGACCTGCGCGACGCGCTCGGTCCCGGCGCGCCCCGCACCGTCGGCATCGGGGTGAGCCTGCCGGGCACGGTGGACACGGTCCGCGGCTGCAGCCTCGACTCGCCGATGATGGCCGGCTGGGACGGTGTCGAGCTGCAGCCCTTCCTCGCCGGCCTCGGTGCGGCGCCGGTGTTCGTCGACAACGACGCGAACGTCATGGTGCTCGCCGAAAGGCTCGGCGAACGACGGAAATTCGATGACATGCTCCTCATCAAGGCGTCCACGGGCCTCGGTGCGGGCATCGTGTCGGGCGGTGTGCTGCAGCGCGGCGCGGTGGGCGCGGCCGGCGAGATCGGGCACACCAAGACCGCCGCCGCGCAGGGCGTCCTGTGCCGCTGCGGCGACGTCGGCTGCGTCGAGGCGATCGCCGGGGGCTGGGCCCTGGTCCGCGACCTGCAGGAGCAGGGCCGGGACGTGACCCACATCCGCGACGTCGTAGCCCTCGCCGTCGGCGGGGATGCGGAGGCGCGCCGCATGATCCGGGACAGCGGCCGGCGGATCGGTGAGGTGATCGCCGGTGCCGTCAACCTCCTCGACCCGGCGGTGCTCGTCGTGGGTGGCGACATGGCCGAGGCCTACGACGTGTTCGTCGCCGGACTGCGCGAAACCCTCTATCGCGACGCGGTGTCCGTGGCCACCCGCGCCCTGCAGATCCTGCCCTGGTCGCACGGCGATCGCTCCGGGATGATCGGCTGCGCCTCCATGGCTCTCGACCAGGTGCTCAGCGTGCGCGCCGTGGACCGGATGGTGGCCGAGCGGGGCCGCTGATCCGGCTACTCCGCCGGTTGACGGCGGATGAAGTCGGCCATACCCGGGACGGTGAAGGCGATGCGACCGTGCTCCGGTGCCCAGATCAGGCCCTTGCGGATGGCCGAGTTGCGGACGTCGCTGACACCGGTGGCGGTCGAGCCCATCAGCTGGGCGACCTTCCCGGACCGCGGGGTCTCCTCGCCGGTGGCGGCGAGCGCGGTGAGGTAACGGCGCTCGCGGTCGGTCGCCCGGTTCCAGCGCGACGGGAAGAATCCCTCGTCGAGGTGACGCCGGCCCACCTCGACGGCGAGTTCGGCATCCTCGAGCTGAAAGGGGCTGTGTGGAGCGATGTTCCAGATCGCCTTCCCGTACTCCTGGAGGAAGTACGGGTAACCGCCGCTGGCCTGGACGAGCACGGCGAGCGCGTCGTCGGTGAAGTCCCCGCCCTGACGGCGTACCGGGATGCGCAGGGCGTCGGCTGCGGCCGCCGGGGTGAGGGGGCCGATGGTGCTGTAGAGGAACTGTCGCTCCGCGTACGAGCGGTTGCCGGCCAGCACCGCGGGAAGATTGGGTAGTCCGGCGCCGATGAGGAAGAACGGCCATTCGCGCTGGCTCGCCCGGTGCTGGACGGCGAGCAGCGCCGACAGCAGATCGGAGTCGAGGTCCTGCATCTCGTCGATGAACAACCCGAATGCGCTGGATCTGGGCCGCAGTTCGGCGGTGATCGCTTCGACGAGTTCCTCGAGGTCGAGATCGATGTCGCCACTGGCTGCCGGACGCTGGTCGAGGGAGAAGCTTGCGGTCGCCGGGCCGAGGCCGAGGCCGAGGGAGAAGCCGCGGGCGAGGTCGATGAGCGGGTCGATCGCGTGCTGGATCCGGTGCTTGCGGCTGTAGCGGCGCAGTCCGACCGTCAGCTCCTGGGAGAGCTTGGCGCGGACCGCGGTGGTGCCGGCCTCGCTGGGGCGGGCCTCGATGGCGATGGTGAGCCATCCCTGCCGGTCGGCGTGCTCGACGAGGGTGTTGAGCAGGGTCGTCTTCCCGACCCCGCGCAGTCCCGACAGGATCGGGCCACGGTCGTAGTTCTGCCGTTTGCTGCGGGCGACCAGGAGTTCGAACGCCCCGATCTGCTCGTCGCGCCCCTCGAGCGCCGGCGGCCGGAGTCCGGAGCCGGGCTTGAACGGATTGAGCTCGAGGTCCATGGGGCGAGTATAGAGACTTATGGAGTTCTATCTGAAGTTCTCCATAAATGACCATAACGTCCCATAGTCGCCCGCAGACACCAGGCTTCTTTGCACTCTCGGGACAATGGTGCAATCATGCACTCTATGGATGAAAGTGCAACAACTCCGTCCGGGCGGCGGAACCGCCGGATGGAGCGCACCAGAGCCGCACTCGTCGGCGAGGCGCGCGCGCTCACCGCCCGACATGGTCTTGCCGGGTTCACCGTGGAGGAACTCTGCGAGCGGGTGGAGATCTCCCGGCGCACCTTCTTCAACTACTTCCCGTCCAAGGAGGACGCGGTCCTCGGCGAGCCCCCGCTCAGCCTGACCCCCGAGGAGGAGGACGCCTTCGTGGCCGCCGGGCGGCACGACGGGGACGGCATCTCCCCCACGCTGCTCCAGGACCTCGTCGCGGTGATCCTCACCCAGATCGGGCGCACCGACTTCACCCGCGAGCACGCGAAGCAGTACCACGACATCATCCACCGCGAGCCGCAGCTACTGCCCCGCATCCTGCACAACGGCGAGGCCCAGCTCCGGCGGTTCGCCGAGGTCGTCGCCCGGAGAGAGAACCTGCCTCCCGACGATCCGCTGCCGCGGACCGTCGTCTACGCGCTCGCCGACATCACCCGGCACACCGCCGACGAGTTCTTCGGCGACGACACCGATCGACCCTTCGCGGAGCTGCTGCTCCGCAACCTCGACATCGTCCGGCGACTGTTCGGACAGCGGCTCGACCCCATCGAAACGGCAGGAAACCCGTGACCGCAACGTCGTCCCGGCCCGCGGCACCACCGTTGGTGCTCACGCAGCGCCGGATCTGGCTCATCTTCTCCGCGCTGATCGCCGGCATGCTGCTGTCGAGCCTCGACCAGACCATCGTCTCCACCGCGATGCCGACCATCGTCGGGCAGCTCGGCGGCGTCGAACACCAGGCCTGGATCACCACCGCCTACCTGCTGGCGACCACCATCGTGATGCCGATCTACGGAAAGTTCGGCGACGTGTTCGGCCGCCGCACCCTCTTCCTCGTCGCCATCGCGGTGTTCACCCTCGCCTCCGCCGGCTGTGCCTTCGCCACCGACTTCTGGTGGTTCGTGATCTTCCGCGCGATGCAGGGCCTCGGCGGCGGCGGCCTGATGATCCTCTCCCAGGCCATCATCGCCGACATCGTCCCGGCCGACCAGCGTGGCAAGTACCTGGGTCCGCTCGGTGCGGTCTTCGGTGTGGCCGCCGTCGCCGGCCCCCTGCTCGGCGGCTTCTTCGTCGACCACCTGACCTGGCACTGGGCCTTCTACATCAACCTGCCCGTCGGCGTGCTCGCCTTCGCGATCGCCTGGTTCACCCTCACGCTGCCCACGAAGCGGCCCGAGAAGAAGGTCGACTTCCTCGGCGTGCTCACCCTCTCGGCCGCCACCACGTGCCTGATCCTGTTCACGGACTTCGGTGGCGACCGGGGCTGGACGGATCCGCTGACCCTCGCGCTCGCCGTCGGAGTGCTCGTCGCGGCAAGCCTTTTCGTCCTCGTCGAGTCCCGCGCCGAGGATCCGATCATCCCGCTGTCGCTGTTCCGCAATCCGATCTTCGTCAACGCCACCGCGATCGGCTTCACCGTGGGCCTCGGCATGTTCGCGGCGCTGGCCTTCATGCCGACGTTCCTGCAGATGTCGTCCGGCACCTCGGCCGCGGTCTCCGGCCTTCTGATGATCCCGATGATGGCCGGCCTGATGGCCACCTCGATCGCCTCCGGCATCGCAATCACGAAAACCGGTCACTACAAGGCGTATCCCATCGCCGGTGCCCTCGTCACGGCCGCCGCGATGTTGTGGCTGACCACCCTCGAAGGCAGCACGCCGCTGTGGCTGATCTGCACGATGCTGTTCACCCTCGGCCTCGGCCTGGGTCTGATCATGCAGGTGGTCGTTCTCGTGGTGCAGAACGCCGTGCCGCCCACCGAGATCGGGACCGCGACCAGCACCAACAACTACTTCCGGGAGGTGGGCGCGTCCCTCGGCGTGGCGGTCTTCGGCACGATCTTCACCAACCGGCTGGCCGAGAAGCTCACCGCCGTGTTCACCGGAGCCGGGGCCTCCCCGGAGCAGGCCGGCCAGGCGACGGCGACGCTCGATCCCGCGGCCCTGAACCAGCTGCCGGACTCCGTGCGCACCGGCGTGGTCGACGCCTACGCCGACTCCCTCGCACCGGTGTTCTGGTACCTGATCCCATTCCTGTTGGTGGCCTTCGTCATCGCGTGCTTCCTGCGGCAGATCCCGCTGTCGCACGAGGCGGGCATGGTCGCCCGCGGTGAGGCGGTCACGGAGGAACAGCTGACGCACGCGGCAGGCGCGCGACCGCACCCCGCCGAGGCCGAGGCCGGGAGTCGCCCGGCCCCGTGACGGCGCCCATGCGCGCGGGGTCGGCCAGCGCCGCCCGAAGGCGGGACAACGCGCGATGCTGACCCACACGAACGGCGCCGGGCGTCGTCCGCAGGACGGCGGCGGACTCCTCCACAGACAACCCCTCGACCACCCGCAGGCGCAGGATTTCGCGTTGCCTGCGGGTGAGCGTCGAGAGCAGCGCGTCGACGTGCTGCCGCTCGCAGCGCAGCACGCGCAGCTCCGGACCGTCCCTCTCGCATACGGAGTCCGGCCGATTCCCGCGTGCGGCGGCGGTATCGACGGCCTGGGTGGGAGTTGTCATCGAGTCGTGCCTTCCTTGCTGGGGCATGACGCATCGCGTCTGTTCACGCACCCACACAACCGGACGACCCTCGGGCGTCCATGGGAGTGAGCCGTGGATCTGCTGGGAAGTGCGCCTTCGGTGAACCCGACACGTGTCGGGGACACCGGTCACCGAGGTGCCGATGCCACTGCGGTGCCGGAGATCGTCACTGCGTACCGGAGATCGTCACTGCGCGCACGGGGATCCGCCGCCGAGTGCGCAGCGGTCCGTCCCGTCCTGCGTCAGCAATCCGAACACCCGGCTCTTCGCATCGTCGCGAGTGGTGACGACGACGTGGTCCCACGGACCCCCGGCCGGGGCGTCGTCCTCGCGGGTGAGGTGCGGTCGCAGAGCCGTCCACCGATGCCAGTGCCGCGCGAACGACGACTCGTTCACCACGCGCCCGCGAGCGTGCTGTCCGGCCCGCGCGACATCGCGGGGCACGTCGAGGAAGACCAGCACCGGCGTCCAGCCTCGACGCCGTGCCAGGCGGGCCGTCCAGTCGCGTCGGCGCCTGCGCGTGGCGGTGTCGTGAACGGCCACAGGTCCTTCGCTCCGGTGCGGTCCGGCCAGGAGGGTGCGCACCACGTCGAGGGTGTGCATGAGATGGACCAGTGGCCGATACCAGCGATACGGCAGGCCCGGCGGAAGCGCGGCGGCGAGGCGTTCGGCCCGGCGCTCCGGATCGAGAACGGTCAGACCCGGGATGTCGTGCTCGATCCGGCGAAGCAGGGTGCTCTTACCCGCTCCGGGAACGCCACCGGTCATCAGGAAGACGGCACCGGTGTCGCGCCCGGACGGGTGTCCCGGGTGGGGGACCGTCGGGGCTGAGGTGGTTATGACGATTCCTTTCCCTGCGGGCAGATTCGTGATCGATTCTGCCGTCTCCAGGATGCCGGCAGGGACTGGGCCGACGCTGAGTCCTTCCTGAGGTCCGGCTGTGAAACCGGGCCGCACCTCGCGCCCGGCGCTCGCGCCTCGTCCGGTCGACTGTCACGCAGCTCAGCTGTCACGCAGCTCCGCGAGCGCAGCGGTGCGCTGTTCGATCCAGGACCGCATCGAGTCCGCGCTCGACTGGAGGGAAGCGGCCGGGAGTGCGTCGCTGACAGGGACGGTCGAGACCAGGGTGTCGAGCACCTCGATGGCGCGTCCGCTGCCGTACATCTGTTCGTGGAGGTCCCGGTAGGCGTCCTCGTAGACCTGGGTGAAGGCGTCGGATTCGAGGAACCGTGTCTTCAGGCTGTTGCCGGACTGCACCCGGCCTGCCCCCTGCCCGCCCTGCGGTGCAGCTGCGCCCGGAGGCAGCATCCCACGCGGCTGGGGCATGGTGCCGGGGTCGGCCGCCGCGGTGCCGGCCTCGCCCTGCCCGGGGCCGCCCATCGCGCCGGGTGTCATCGAGACGGTGTCGTGCGGGCCGGTGGTGACATCGCCTTGCATGGCCAGGTTCAGGTCCCAGGACACGACGGAGAGCTTGCCCGTCTGCAGGTCGTACCAGAGGTAGTAGTTCTGGCCCGGCCCGCTCATGTCGTCACCGTTGACGAGCAGGTTCTGCGTGGCGACGTACCGCGCGAACGAGTCCACGTCCACCCACTCCGACAGGTGTGCGCCGAACTCCTCGTCGCTCGCCGAGTCCAGCCATTTCAGGAAGCTGACGACCGGCTGCAGGTTCCCCGTCCCGACCGCATTGATCTGCTCGAACTGGTCGGCGTAGTCCGACTGGTCGTCGCCGATGTACTCGAACCGCGACGACGCGTCCGCCTTGTACAGGTAGCCGTCGGAGTCGAACAGGGAGTTCGCATACGTGTCGTCGGGGTGTTCGAGCAGCAGGCGCGTGGTGGTGGCGCTGTCGTTGACCGAATAGACCGTGTACGCGTAGCGCTGCGTCGGCTGCCCGGTCTCCGCGGTCAGCGACAGGGCCATCGCCTCGTTGAGCACGGGCGAGCCGGGACGCACCGAGATTTCGGTCATGCCCTGGTAGGCGCGGCCGCCGGCGTTCTCGTCGAAGCTGATGAGCAGCGGCAGCGACGTCGGATCGTCCTCGGACGCCTGCGACATGCCGCCCGGGCCGCCCATGGCCGCCGGATCGAATCCGTCGGGCAGCTCCATCCCCTCCGGGGGCTCGAAGCCCTCGCCGCCGGGCCCGGCGTCCTCGCCGCGCACGCCCATGAGGGTGGAGTTGCCCTTCAACCGCACCGAGACGTCGGTGATCAGCGTGCCGTCGATGGTGACATCGGCGGTGACCCACTTCTTCTCGCCGGTGCTCTGGAAGGCGGTGATCATCTCGTCGTATTCCGCGTCGGTGATCTCGACCGACAGTTCGTGCGGGACCGAGGCGTCGAACAGGTCCACCGTGCCGGTGATGTTGTCGGTGATCTCCGAGGCGATGATCGTCGGGTCGCCGGTGATGTACGGGCGGATGCGGGTCGCCCCGAACACGGTCGCCAGGATCGTCACGAACGCGACGAACACAGCCAGGAGTTTCCAGTGCCGGCGCAGCGACGTCGGGACCCGGTGCCGGAGCCGGCGCCGCGGCGGCGACTGTCCGGCGGTGGGTGTGTCGTCCATCAGATGTCCGTCTGGTCGTATCCGGTCAGGACGGTCACCCGCTGGCCGGTGTTGACCGCACTCAGGGCCGAGATCAGCTCGTTCGGCTTCGTGCCCTTCTTCAGCTGCGCGGTGTAGTACAGCTCGGTCAGCGCACCGGAGCGAACGGATTCGGTGGAGACCAGTTCGAACTCGGAGCAGTACCGGATGAGCACGTCCTCGACCAGCGCGTTGTACTCCTGCTCCGGCGGCACCTGCACCTTCACGACCTGACGCTGGACGTCGAGCTTGAACCAGTTGAACTTGTTCATGATCAGCAGCACCAGGCAGATCGCGATCGTCGCGGCGATCGCCAGCAGGTAGAAGCGGGTGCCGGTCGTCATGCCGACGGCCATCACCAGGAAGATGAAGCCTACATCGCGAGTTTCCTTGATGGCGTTGCGGAATCGAACCACCGACAGGGCGCCGACGAGTGCGAACGCGCGGGCGATGTTGGAGCCGACGACCAGCATGATCAGCGAGATCACCATGCCGACCAGCACGAGGGTCTGCACGTAGGACTGGCTGTAGGAGACGTTCCTGTGGGTGTGGCGGTAGACCCAGCCGATGATCGAGGCGAGCACGAACGACAGCGACAGCGACACGATGATGTCGAACGTCGTGAACGTCCCGCTGAGGTCTTGCAGGTCGAAATTCATGATGGTCCTGGTTCGGTGTAGGGACGGGAACGGCGCCCGTGCGGGGGACGCGGGCAGACGGTGCGGCGGTCAGCGCGCCATCGTCGAGGTCTCGAAGAGACCGGTCGGCACACGGTCGTCGAAGCCTTGCGGCAGAACGAGTTCGGGGGCGCCCATCCGGGAGCGCGGAGCGAGGCCGAACGCCTCGACGGACTGGCAGTACTTCGAGACGCGGACGACCGACATGTCCAGCCGGGCGGTCAGATCGGTCGCCCAGTACGGAACGCGTTCGTTGGCCTTCAGTTCGACGATCGCCAGCCTCGGCGGGACGACGAACCGGTTCTGTGCTCCCGAGGCGAAGTGGAAGTCGCGGTCGCGGCCGTGCACCTTGTGGTCGATCGTCACTCGCAGGCCGAGGTCGGCCTCGCGGCCGACGAACGCCTCCCGCAGGTAGCCGGTGGTCACGATCGGCCGCAGGTCGAGGTTGCCGATCAGCGTCGTCACCTCGTGGGCGAACGGGCGTTGCGAGGGTTCGCAGTCGATCTCCTGCCGTCCGTCGAGCCAGCGTCGCGCGTTCCCGTACGGCACTGCGATGCGCCGTTTCTGGGTGACGCGGTTGACGCGCTGCTTGATCTCGATGTGCACCGGCGTGTCGTCGGTGCATTCGGAAGGGTTGCCGTACAGGCGCATCCGCAGCTTGCGCCGGAACCGCAGGCCCTCGATCTTCTCCCAGTAGAACCGCAGGTCCGGCGTGTCGTAGTAGAGCGAGGTGACCGGGTACCCGCCGTGGGGCGAATACGGATCGGTGTCCATCCGCGCCGCGAGTTCCCGCCGCAGTTCGGGGACCTTCATCTCGTCGACGAAGTATTTGATCTCGTAGCGGTTGAAGGCGTGCAGCCTGCCGGCGGTCTGCTGGTAGCCGGTCGGTGCGGTGGGGACGTCCTCCGCCCGGTGCGTGCCCTTCGCGGAGGACGTGCGGAATCGGTCGAACACTCCCATGGAACCGGCCTCTCGTCGGCGAACCGCTGTGCGGTGAACGCGATGCGAACGACACCAGTACAGCCGGTGACGCTCGAGGAACCTTGGGACGTTCCTGGCAGTCTGCTGGCAACGGGTACGCCGACCGGGACTGCACTTTCGTCTCCGCGACACGAACCGACGAACGCCCCGACAATCAGCGAATGGTGGTCGCGGACGGCTGTGGACCGCGCGGCTGTGCGGTCGTGCGGATTCGGGGGAGCGAACTCGTCGCCGCTCTGCGCCTCAGGTTCCGGCGGACCGGATTCCCAGGACTCGGTGCCACCAGCGCCGACGCGGCGGCTCGGGGGCGTACTCGCGCAGCACGGCGGCCGCTGCCGCGGCCCGCTCGGCGCGTTTCGACCGCAGTTCCGCCCGGTCCGCGGCCCACTGCCGGACCACCTCCTCCGGGTCGACCCTGTGGATGGGGACCAGGGGGCCGCTCGGTGCGCGCAGGCAGTCCACGATCCGCCGGTTCAGCTCCCGGACGATCTGCCGCACCGCCGGCTCGGAGGGCACGTCGAGCACGGTGCTGCGCAACCGCTCGATCTCCTTGCGCAGTTGCAGCGGGGGCGGCAGCAACGCCTCGGTCGACAGTCCTTCCCGGCGCAGATAGTCCTTCACCCACCACAGCTCGTCGTCGCTGCGATGCGGGATGGGTTTGCCGGCTCCCCTGAGGTTGTCGAAGTCGCCCCGCTCCTGCGCGACGCGGATCTGACGTTCGATCCACGACTCGAAGGTGATGTCCGGCCGCTTGCGCTCGGTCATGGAGGCGATTGTCCTCCGCGGGGCGCCGGGTTTCACGGTCGCGGGGTGACCGGGACCGTCGCCGACACGCCGATCGGATCGGAGACGAGGGGCGTCGCGACCATGTGCCAGCGGCCGCACGCGCAGCGCTGGTAGTGCACCACCCCTTCGCTCGTCGGGTGGCGGGAGACCTCGGTCCAGTGGTGGCGATGGGATGTCTGCATGCCACCCAGCGTGATGTAATGGCATTGTGCATCTCAACCCTTACGGCGAATATGCCGTGCGGCTCGCCGCGGATCTGGTGAACGACCCACCCGTGACCGTCGACGCGCTGGTGCAGCGCTGCGTCGAGGCGGGCCTGGTGATCGACTTCCCGGTCGGTGCCGACGACCTGCTCGGCGTCGGCGCGATGCTCGGACGCTGGTGCCGCGTCGTCGACGCGACCGGGGACGCCGAGCGCGCCGCGCTGGTCAACGAGATGCTTGCCGCCGCATCGGCGTACCCGCGCATGACGAACCACGCCGGCGACGGCTGGCACCTGCACTACCGGGACGACCAGCATTCCCTCGCCGGTGTCGTCGAGGCCCTCGTCTCCGTGGGAACGGCCCTGCACCTGGTGGGCCGGGGCATGCACCGCCTCGGCCGCTGCGCCCTCGACGAGTGCGACCACGTCTACGCGGACACCTCCCGCAACGGGCGGCAGCGGTACTGCTCGCCGCGGTGCGCGAACCGCGACGCCGTGCGCCGGCACCGGGCCGCGCACGTCGGGTGAGCCGGGACGATCAGCGCGGAGCGGTGCCGACGACGACGGTCGCGAACGCGTCGTCGCTGTGTACCACCTGCGGGATCAGCCCGCTGCGGGCGAAGCACTCGGCGATCCCGGCGGCCTGCCGCTCGCTCGATTCGACCAGCAGGTGCCCGCCCGGTGCCAGCCATCGCCCGGCCGTCGCGGCCACCCGCCGCAGCACGTCGAGGCCGTCGGCGCCCCCGTCGAGGGCGATGCGGTCCTCGTGGTCCCGGGCCTCGGCGGGCAGCAGCGCCAGGTCCGCGGTCGGTACGTACGGCACGTTCGCCAGCAAGAGGTGGACGCGTCCGCGCAGCACCTCGGGGAGCGGGTCGTAGAGGTCGCCCTCGTACACCCGGCCGCCGAGCGCGGCGACGTTGCGGCCCGCGCACCGCACCGCGGCGGGATCGAGGTCCGTCGCATGCAGGTCCACCCCGGCAACGGCCGTCGCCACCGCGGCACCCAGGGCCCCCGAGCCGCAGCACAGGTCGACGACGACGGCGCCGGGCACGGCGAGAGCGACGGCGCGATCGACGAGGAATTCGCTGCGCCGGCGCGGCACGAACACCCGGGGGTCCAGGAGGATGCGCAGGCCGTGGAACTCGGTCCAGCCGAGGATGTGCTCGAGCGGCTCGCCGGCGGCGCGCCGATCCACCATGCCGGCGAGCTCACCGGGCGTGCCGGCGGCCTCGACGAGCAGCCGCGCCTCCTCCTCCGCGAACACGCAACCCGCGCGCCGCAGGGTGGCCGCGACGGCGGAGGGATCCGGCGGAGTCGGCATGCGGCCGTGTCCCGGTCTCAGTCGGCGAGATCCTTGTATTCGGGGTGCTTGTCGATGAAGCCGTCGACGAACGGGCAGATCGCCACCACCCGCTTGCCGCGGGCACGCACGTCGTCGAGCGCGAACCGCACCAGCGTGCTCGACAGGCCCTGGCCCGAGTAGGCGCGGTCGACCTCGGTGTGGTCGAACACGAGTTGAACGTCGCCGTCGGGGTGGTACTGGGTGTAGCCGACGACGGTGTCGCCGTCGCGCAGTTCGTAGCGCTGTTGCTGCGGATTGTGGACGGCGACGACGGACGGGTCGCTCATGGCATTCCTCCGGCTGTTCAGGTGTTGTCGAGCAGGTGCGCGCGCATCGCGGTGTACGTGTCACCGAAGCGGGTCACGTCCTGAGGGCTGAGCAGGTCGAACACGTAGGAGCGTACGGCCTCGACGTGTCCGGGGCTGGCCTGGGCCAGCTTCGCGGCGCCGGCCTCGGTGAGTTCGGCCAGCATGCCGCGCTTGTCCTCGTCGCATTCGACGCGTTGCACCCAGCCGGCGTCGACGAGGCGGCTGATCGCGCGGGTGACGCCGCTGCGGGTCGTGACGACGGCGTCGGCGAGGGCGCGCATGCGCAGCCGCCGGCCGGGGGCCTCCGAGAGGGCGACCAGCAGTTCGTAGTCGGTGAGGGACATCCCGGAGTCCTGGGTGAGCTGCTTGTCCAGGGCGCTCATCAGCAGCCGGGTGCTGTCGAGGTAGGCGCGCCAGGTGCGCTGCTCGTCGTCGCTGAGCCACCGGGTCTTCGTCATCCGTCGAGAATAACCGGGTGGTTGCTCAGGAAATCAATTCGGCCGTCACTGTTGCGGGGGACGTACCGGGTGCCGGCTGACGATGGAGATCCGGTTGAACGCGTTCATCGCCACGGCAACCCACGCGATCGCGGAGAGTTCGTCCTCGGTGAGCCGGGCGCGCGGAAGTCGTAGTCCCGGTCCTGCAGGTGACTGTCGGGCAGCGTGGTGATCGACTCGGCGAGGGCGAGAGCGGCCTGCTCCTGCTCGGTGAACAGGTCCGTCTCCCGCCAGGCCCGCAGCACCGCGAGTCGCTGGGTGGTCTCGCCCTCGCGCAGGGCGTCCCGGACGTGCACGTCCAGGCAGTAGGCGCAGCCGTTCATCTGGGAGACGCGTACGTTCACCAGCTCCACGAGCCGACGCTCGAGTCCGGCGTCGGCCGTGGCCTGGCGGATCGCTTTGGCTACCTCGATCTGCGCCCGGTACACCGGGCGGGTCTGCTTGTCGATCGGGACGCGCGCCTCGCTCACTCCGGCGGCGATACGTGCACGGAGATGTAGAGGGCTTCGCCGAGCTGCTCGAGCAGGCCCAGCTGGGTCTCCAGGTAGTCGATGTGTTCTTCCTCGTTCGCGAGGATCTCCTCGAAGATGCGGGCCGAGGTGATGTCGCTGACCGAGCGCATGTACTCGGAGCCCTTGCGGAGGCGGTCGCGGGCCTCGATCTCGACCTGCAGGTCGGCCTCGAACATCTCCTTGACCGTCTCGCCGAGCCGCAGCGTGCCGAGCCGCTGGTAGTTGGGCAGGCCCTCGAGGAACAGGATCCGGTCGGTGAGGGTTTCGGCGTGCCGCATCTCCTCGAAGGATTCGGCGCGGGTGTGCGCGGCGAGCTTGGTCCAGCCGTTGTTGTCCTGCATCTTCGAGTGCAGGAAATACTGGTTGATCGCCGTGAGCTCGGCGGTGAGCTGCTCGTTGAGGTACTCGATGACCTTCTTGTCGCCCTTCATGGCGCCTCCCGGGGACCGAACGCGGATCGACCGCCGGGTAGGGGTCTAGACGGCGGTCTCGAGTTCGATCCTCTCATCCCGCTCGCGGGATGCGCGAACGATCGCCGAGATATTTCGGACGCACCGTCCGCAGTCGGTGCCGGCGCGGCAGGCCGCGCCGATCTCGCGGGTGCAGCGCGCCCCGGCAGCGATGTGGGCCTCGATGTGCCGGTGCGAGAGAGCGTGGCAGCTGCAGACGATCATCGAGACCCTCCTGGACGTACTACTTAGGTTCACCAAACCTTACCTCAATGAGGTGTGGCTTACCTGTGAGCGTAGTCACAATCCGGCCTCGGGCGCCCCGGGTAAGTGCCCAGTCCCGGCCCGGGGTGCCCTGAGGCCGGTGCTGCCGGGCTCAGGGCTGCCGAGTTCAGGGCTGCCGAGTTCAGTGCTGCTGTGACTGCAACTGCGACGCCACCACCTGGTTGATCCGCTGCAGACCGCCGGGGGTCAGACCCGGTAGCTGTCCCTCGATGGTCCGGACGATCGCGCTGTCGTCGATCACCTTCTCGCTGGACTGGATGAGCACGGTCCCGGCGCCCGTGAAGTCGAACTGCCGCTCCTCCCCGGACTGCACACCGAACATGCGCGCCCCCGCCGCCACGAAGCCGTTGACCCACGCCTCGTCGTAGTGATGGCTCGGCGACGGGCAGTCCGCCCACCCGACGAGCGCCTCGGGATCGACCCGCAGCGGCGGCTCGGCGAACATCACGGGCCCGTTCGACGACGCGAGGAACTTGCCCGTCCCGATCAGCGTGAGGAAGCCCGGCACGATCGACTGGTTCAGCGACAGCCCGGGCTCGAACGCGAGCAGGTTCGCGGCCCGGATGGTGAGGTTGCCGTCGTCGAGGTCGTAGGAGTTGATGTCGTACCCACGGTCACCGAGGATCAGCTTCCCGTACCCCTCGGCGACGACGTAGTCACCCATGTACAGCGGGGCCGAGAACTGGTGCGCCACCATCTGCAGCAGCTGCCCCTGCAGTCCGTGGGTGAGCGAGGTGAACTGCACCTGCCCGTAGTAGGCGATCATCGCGCCCTTGGACAGGAACCACGGGCTCTGCAGGTCGATGCAGAAGGCGTAGTGGTTGCCGGGCAGGTTGTCGCTGCCGACGAGGTGGGACGGGTTCAGGACGACGCTCACAGTTTCTCCTCTGACGCTTGCACGTAGACGATGCCCTGACCGGTGCATTCGAGCTGGAGGCCCTCGCCGCCGCTGCGCCCCGCGGTGCGCCAGCTCATCGCGGACTTCAGTTCCGTCCGCACCGGTCCGTGGGCGGCGATGAAGGACTGCGGGTCGACGACGACCGGGGCCGGCCCGCCGACCTGCAGCTCGAGGAATCCACCGTGCCCGAGCAGCACCGCGGCCCCGCGCCCGGACAGCTGGGTGGTGAACATGCCGGTGCCGGTCACCATGCCGGTGGCGGCGCTGCGCAGCGCGCCCAGGAAGCCGCCACCGCCACCGCCGCCCCCGGTCGGGGGCGCCGACATCGACACCACCGAGCTCTGCAGGCTCGCGGTGTATCCCAGCAGCCGCGACGCCTCCACCCGCAGCTCGCCGCCCGCGGACAGGTCCACCACGTGCACCTCGAGGCCGCGGAAGCCGTAGTGCACCACGCCGTTGCCCTGCGCGAGCATCGTGCGTTCGTGCTCGCCCTGCATCATCCGTCCCGCCATCCCGGCGATCCCGCCCATGCCCGGCATCGCACCGGCCCCGGGTACCTGGTGCGGAGCGAACTGCACCATGCCGGTGTAGAACAGCATCGCGCCGCGACGGGCGACGACCGGCCCGGACTGGTTCAGATCGACCTTGACGACCTTGCCGTTGATCTTCGAGAACAC